>CAYVWK010000008.1:0-6287 GCA_964455235.1 uncultured Paludibacter sp. | reverse complement strand
ATGATGGTCTATCGCACTGAATAAAATCATCTACATTGATATGACCCCAACCACCAGTAACATTATCTATAATTTTGATATAAGCTGTCTCCCCCTGATAATGAGTAAGATCCCAGCAATTCCATTTCAATTCCTCTTCAGAAATATCAGGAGTTGTTGAATAAATCAACTTACCACCTATATATAAATTGATATTAGTTCCTGTACCTTCAGTAGCTCGATAGTGATTACCACCTCCCAATAAAAAGTTGATGTAGTTACGCTCAATGATAAACGCTTCGGATGTTAATGTGCCTATGGTTTTATCGCCTTGGTGAAAGCTATTCACAAAATAATTTCCATTATAACCATTCACTTGCATTTGTCCAGATAGTGCACCTGTAACGGGATTAGTGCCAAAAGCTTCCCCTGAAATAGTCCACTTGCCATAAGTTCCCGATTCAAAGTCATCAAAAATAATATCTTCCCGTATTCCAGATTTCAGTGAAAAACTACCAAAGAAGATAGTAGCCAAAAGAAGGATAAGGTATGCATGAAAATTTGTTGAAAAGAAATGCTTCATCATGGTAAATCTATTTTAGGTGTATAATTGACATATTTCAATATGCAGAAATAGATTCAATAGACTCAAGGTGTTGTAAAATTTGTTACATCCTTATGTAATTTTGTTACAAATTTCTTTATAAACTTTACAAACTTTCAAACTTTACAAACTACTAAAACGGATACCCTATCGCAATATGCAAAGCCATATCGCTCCAGGTGATGGGGGCAGCGATTTTGGATCCGGTGAGGCGGGCGGGGTCGTAGAGTTTGACACCTAAGTCGACGCGTAGTACGAAGAAGTTTACGTCCATGCGAAGGCCGAAACCGTAGGCCATCGCAATCTCTTTCCAGAAACTGTCGAACCTAAATACGCCGCCTTCTTGATGGGGATAATCGCGTATTGTCCAGATATTACCTGCATCAAAAAATAAGGCTCCTTCTAATATCCAAAATAATTTAGCTCTATATTCTGCATTCAAATCAAGTTTGATGTCGCCCACTTGGTTGTAATCTCGTCTTTTAATAGATTCCTGACGTTGATAAGTTCCTGGTCCTAAGCGACTTTCACCCCAGCCTCTAACGCTGTTTGCACCACCGCTGTAAAACCGCCTCTCAAAGGGCATAATCTCAGCATTGCCATAGGGTACAGCTACACCCAAACCTGCGTGGTAAACGAATTTGTTATTGGCATCCACGATATGGTGATAGGAGGAGTTGATCTGACCTCTTAAATATTGCGAGAAACGGATGTTGAAAGTGCGGTAATGTCCCTCTAAATCAGGGGCAATATTGAATAACTTGTAGATACCATAGAGCGAATTTCCTGCTGACTCAACGCTATAGCGATACGTGTAGTGATTGCGCATCGGGCGTTGGGCATTATAACTACTGAAAGAGGTGCCATAACTCATACGCATAATCAGATAATCTTCGTAATTATAGCGATTGTACATGCCCGTTTCTAAAAATTTATCTACAAACTCCTCTGATTTCCAAGGGAAACGCACATAGTTAATGTTCAGTAAATCAAATGCATGGGTTTTTCTAAAGGCTTGCCAACTGTACTTTACACCGCCCCCTACGTTGGTAGAGGAAAATTCCTGCGGACGAAATTGATAATTGAACATCCCCTTAAATTCAGTGCTACCTTGCGTTTTGCGTGTGAAAACTTTGCTGTAAAAAGGAATGAGATTGCGGGGTACTTTAATACCAACCTGCCCGCCCCATTCTTGTGCCAATACATCCACTTGCTTTTCCAATGCTAATCGCCCTTGCAAACTCAGCGATTCCGCTCCTGAAAAGAGGTTGCGATGTACTACCCCGAAATTTCCTGCCGTACCCCAATAACCCTCGGTAAAGGTTATTTCGGCTTGAGAGCTGAAAGTGAATGACTTAGCTTGAGCTACTGTAATCATGCATTGTAAGGAGTCTGGTGCTGTTTCCGTAAATCCAATATGTGTATATTTTACAGGTGGTAAAACATTCATAGCAGCATAAGTACGCTCAATATTTAAATCTGAAAATAACTGTCCTGGCTGGATATAGGTGCTGGCATTCAGTGCTTTAAAGTTAAGAAACTTCTTTTTGGGACCAATGATTTGGTATCTGCCAACTTGTAGCGTATCAGGGAGAGCTTCTGCATCATCTATAACCGAACCAATAGCAGGAATTAGGTTGAAAATCACATTGCTGATGTATTTCTGCTGAAAAATTGTCCTATCTAAGGTGTCTTTGTTGACCATTAAATAATCTCGTAAACCTATAGATAAGTCTATTTTATGTCCCACACTATCAGCGTAATACGATAAATAATCTTTATTGAAATGGAAGTAACCTCGATTGCGCATGCGATTGGCAATGCGCGAACGTTCTTTGTCCAATTCATCCACATCAAAATACATTCTTTCCTGAATAAGGGAACGGGTAGAATCGGAGGCAATACGCTTTAACTCAGGATGTTCAAGCTCTACTTCATAGGTGTTGATGTGATAAGGCTTTCCTGCATAAACATCGTAAATGACTTTGGCTTTTTTCCCTTTTATTTTGGTTGATGTATTGATTTCTGCATCAAAAAAACCTTTATTTTGGTGATAACGAAGCAGTTGATGTGAGGAAACATCCATAAGGGTAGAATCTAAAAGAATAGGAGCTTGACCAATGCGATGCAACACGCGATTGCGCCATTTGGTGGTGTCGTTACCCGCGAAATTGTATATCCCTAATTGCACTCGAAATAAGCCAAATACGTAAGAATTAGGTTTTTGCCTTACATAATCCTCCAAATCTTCATGCTTGATGGTCTTCGCATCTGTCTTGATTTCCACACGATTTAACAGATACGAACCATCGGGCACATGGCGCGTGGGCGAACATCCCGAAAGTATCAGCAGGAAGCCAAAAGCGATCAATATAAAAGGGTGAAAAAATGATGGATGTCCTCTACGCATATAATTCTCTGAAAATTCATGCAAACTTACATAAAAATCAAGAATTAATAAGAAATTTTGCGCGCTTCAAGCAATATTTATTTATTTCTTGTTTGAAAATAGAAAATCCACGCTTATTTTTCTACATTTGCAAACATGAATACTTCCTTATCTAAAAATCAAATTAGTCTAATTAACTCTCTGGCTATCAAGAAGTACAGAGAAAAAGCTCAGCTTTTTTTAGCCGAAGGGTATAAGTTAGTGACTGAACTGATTCCGCATTTCGAGTGTGAATTATTGGTTTATACTGAAAATCAAACAAAAGAGGCTGAAACGATGCCTTGTCAGGAGAAAGTTTTAGTTGATGAACGGACATTTCAGAAGATATCCACCCAAAAAGCACCCCAAGGCATTTTGGTTGTACTGCGCCAAAAGCAGCCTGCCACGGTAGATAACAGTGTCTTTTCCTCTGAATTATGCTTGATGTTGGATGAAATTCAAGACCCTGGTAATTTAGGGACTATCGTGCGGACTGCTGATTGGTTTGGCATTCGACATATCTTTTGCTCACTCACCACAGCAGATATTTACGGCATCAAAGCTGTGCAGGCCACTATGGGTGCGCTCGCACGTGTGCAGCTGCACTATGTTGATTTAGAGGCTTTCCTGCAAAATACAAAACATACGCCTATTTACGGAACTTTCCTCGAAGGAGAGAATATTTATGAGACTGATTTAAGCCCTAATGGATTGATAATCATGGGAAATGAGGGCAAAGGTATCTCTCAAAAGCTAGAAAAATACATCACCCAAAAGCTCTATATCCCCAATTATCCATCCCAAACCATCAGCTCAGAATCCTTGAATGTTGCCGTCGCAACCGCCGTCGTATGTGCGGAGTTTCGGAGGAGGAGAAGATTAATGTGCCAATGTGCCGATGTGCCAATATGCCGATGTGAATAATGTGCCGATGTGCCGATGTGAATAATGTGCCGTTTTAGCATATGCAACTACTGGAACTTTCAAGGTGAATGATATTCCTCTACAGCTTCAATCTTGGTTGGATGGATATCAATCTGAAATAAAAATATTGATGGAAACCCCTGAAACTTCTCGCGACCCTTATGCTCAAAAGTTGAAAGCAGATATGCCTTACGAGGTGGTGGCTCCGCTCTTAGGGCATGTGAGATGGGGACAAGAGATTCCATTTAATGATTTGTGTCCGTATGACACGAGCTATGATATGAGAACGCCTGTGGGTTGTGTGGCTACTGCAGCTGTGCAAATCATGAAGTATTACGGCTATCCCGAACGTGGCGTTGGTTCGTTTGAATATACAACCCCTACTTTACGCAAAAAGCTCTCTGCCGATTTTGGCAATACAGTCTATGAATGGGGGAAAATGTTGGATAATTATAATGATTACTATACAGAAGAACAGGCTGCTGCTGTGGCTTTGGCATCCTATCATGTGGGTATTGCAGTAGAAATGGATTATGATGTGATGGGAAGTGGTGGTCGGCGGTACAGTCAAAAATGCAGGAGGTTATACCGATACAACCATCACCGCTTTCATCCTTTCTACACAAGAAGATGGCAATAGCATTGATGCTTTCAATCCGCAAGAAACTTCTATTGAAAAGGGTGGTAGTGTGCGCCTGACTTTCCGCAAAAATCTCAACTTGAAACCGGGCGATTACCGCATGGCATTAGCCTATTTGGGACGAAATGATATGTGGAATCTGCTGTCGCCCTTCAATCCTGTTTTGTTTGAAATAAAAGAACGTCCGTCTGCTGTTGATAATATTGATGATGGTAGTGGAATTACCTTCTATGCAGCTGCTAATCAGTTATATATTACTTCTGATAACGAACTCAAATCCGTGCAATTATATGATGTTTCAGGTAAACTACATGCAAACCATAGTGTTGCAGGTAATCAAGCTGATATTCAGATTAGCAATATGCCAAAAGGGATTTATTTAGTTGCAGTATCCACAGTTGAAGGAAATAAAACATTCAAATTTGTAAAACAATAATTTAAGATGAAATATAATCAAATAATCAAATTTACTGTATTGTTGTTTGCTTTGATGATAAGCACCAATCATGCTTTCGCGCAACAAATAAGCGTGTCGGGAGTGGTAATTTCGGCAGAAGATGGCGAACTTGTGCTCGGAGCAACGATATTTGTAAAAGATTCGCAAAATGGTACGATTACAGACTTTGATGGTCGTTTTTCTATTCAAGCTGATAAAAATGATGTGCTTCTTGTTTCTTATGTGGGGATGGAAACACAGGAACTTGCACCTGCTGCTAGTATGCAAATCACCCTTCGTTCTGCTTCTTTAGAGATTGATGAAGTGCTTGTTGTGGCGTATGGCACAGCAACCAAAAAATCCTTTACGGGTTCGGCGACTAATATCAAAGGGGATGATTTATCCAAGAAAAACCCTACTGAAATATCTAAATCCTTAGCGGGAGAAATCGCAGGGGTGCAGGTAATCAGCGGTTCGGGACAGCCAGGCAGTTCCGCCACTATCCGCATTCGTGGCTTAGGCTCTATCAACTCAGGTAAAGGACCATTATATGTGATTGATGGCATTCCTTTTTCAGGAGATATCAGCTCCATCAACCCTGCTGATATCGAAACAACAACTATCTTAAAAGATGCAACTGCAACAGCTTTGTATGGTTCACGTGGTTCAAATGGCGTTATCTTAATCTCTACTAAAAAGGGAAAAGCGGGCGTTTCGCAAATCGAAGCTGAAGTGAAATATGGAGTGAATATGCGCCTAATTCCAATGTATGATGTGCTTGATAATCCCGAACAGTATGTAGAACTTTCATGGGAATCTTTGCGAAATAGAAAAATCTATGCTGATTTGATGAGTAATGATGCAGCTGGAAAAATGAATTGGCATCAAGACATGCTGAATCGCTGGAATGAAGTGGGTCAGCAGACAGCTGTGCCGCGCCTATCTTCAACCTACGACAATAACGTAAACAATGTATCATCACGCTTTATAACCAGTTCATCTTACTTGAATTTGGCCAATTTGAGGTTAGCTTACAATTTCCCCAAACAGCTTTTATCATCAGCTAAAATAGGCAGTTTAACAGCCTATATCACTGCGGATAACCTGTTTGTACTTTCAGCGCGCAATGATGAGTTAGGAAAAGCCGAAACCTATCTGAAAACGCTACTGAACGAGCGCGATCCTGAATTTGCAAGCACCTTAAATGGGAAGTCGAAAAATGAGCTATTAGACCTAATTTATCACAACTGGCGAGTAGAGATGTGGGGCGAAGGCA
>CAYVWK010000007.1:14729-33173 GCA_964455235.1 uncultured Paludibacter sp. | reverse complement strand
TTTTTGTGTGATATTCATTCACGATGGAAAAAGTTGGCGAGCTGATGGTGTCGATAACTCCCAACTCTTCACAAACTGCTTTTATGAAAGTTGTTTTTCCAGCTCCCATTTCTCCATTGAAGGCAAAAACTTTTTCAGGCATATTTTTTAGCAGTTCCACAAATTGTTTTGCAGTCTGTTGAATGGTATTGATGTTTTCTATTTTTAATTCAAACATATTGTATTTGTCTTTAAAAAATGCTGTTTATTTGTGCACAGCTATTCAAATCAATTTAAATATTCTATTCTGAAGGCTTTAAATCAGGGTGAAAATGCTTGTAAATAACTGATGCTCTGTGCTTTCCGATAATTTTTTCTATTTCTTCAATTTCAGCCATCTGTATTCTTTTGATGCTTTTAAAGTGATTTATCAGCTCCAATTTCGTTTTTTCACCTATTCCTTTGATATTATCCAATTCAGAGGCGGTTTGCGACTTACTTCTTTTATCTCTATGAAAACTGATAGCGAAGCGATGCACCTCCTCTTGAATTTTTGCCAACAACCTAAAAAGCGGATCATTGATTTTCAGTCCGATTTCTTTAGGAGGGAAGTCAAATAGCAAAGCTTGCGTTCTGTGCTTATCATTTTTCACTAAGCCAGCTATAGGAATACGCTTATTCAGCTGATTTTCAATGACTTGTCTGACTGATTCCATGTGTCCGACACCACCATCCACCAGAATGAGGTCGGGTAGGGCGGTTTCTTCCTCAATCATACGACTATATCGTCTATAAACCACCTCTCGCATCGCAGCATAGTCATCCTGACCTTCCACTGTTTTGATAGTATATTTGCGATAATCTTTTTTAGAAGCTTTCGCTTTTTTGAATACTACACAAGCTGCAACTGCATTTGTTCCAGCGATATTGGATATATCAAAGCAGTCTATTGTCATCGGAATTTTCTCCAATTTCAACTTGTCTTGAATTTCCTTCAATAGAGCTATACTTTTCTGTTCAGGGTTCAGTTTTTCATTTCTTTTTAGCTTATCAATTTTAAATTGCTTCGCATTCTGAACACCTAAATCCAATAATTTTTTCTTATCGCCTATTTTAGGAATGGTAATTTTGACACCTTCAATTGGAAATTCTATATCAAAAGGAATAATTATTTCTTTGGAAACACTGTTGAATTTAGTCCGCAAATCCAAAATTGCCATCGGAAGTATATCTTCTTTTGTCTCATCAATTCGCTTTCTATACTCTATAGTATATCCCATAATAATAGCACCATTTGATACTTTTAGGATGTTTATGTAAGAATTATCCTCGTCTTCATCATATCCAAATACATCTGTTTCTTCTAAAATTGTATTTGCAACAATGGATTTAGATTTGAAGTTTTCTAATTGTTCGTATTTAGCTTTGATGATATTTGCCTCTTCAAATTTATATTCTTCTGCTAATTTTTTCATCTCTTCCAAGAGCATTTTACTTATTTCATTTGCATCTCCTTTGATGATTTTTTCTGCAGCGTCTATATGTTTCTGATATTCTTCTTCAGTTTCTAAACCTACACAACCACCATTGCATCTTCTTATATAATATTGCAGACACAGTCGATAGTTTCCTTTATCGACTTTCTCTTTACTTAAATCTAACCTACATGTTCTAATAGGCAGAATTTCATGTATGATATCTAAAAGTGTATTGAGTGCATGTACAGAAGTGTAAGGTCCATAATATTTGGATCCGTCCTTAATGATATTTCTTGTCTTAAAAATCCTTGGAAATGGTTCATTCGTAATCCTGATACTTGGATAAGTCTTATCATCTTTCAACAGCACATTATATCTTGGTTGATGTTCTTTGATGAGGTTATTCTCCAGCAAGAGCGCATCTGCTTCGCTATCCACAACTATATAACTCATGGATGCAATATTCTTCACCAAGACATACGTCTTATTGGATTCATGCTTTTTATTGAAGTAAGAGGCTACTCTTTTTTTGAGATTTTTCGCTTTTCCCACATAGATTATTTCACCTTTGACATTGTAATACTGATACACTCCTGGCTTTTCAGGAAGTATCTGTACTTGTGCTAAAAGTTCTTCTTTCTTCATTTTCAATCTAAAGATGAAATAATTGTTTCACGTGGAACAATCAAATTATCTTCCTAATAAAACCAATAAAACATTGATGTCATTAGGAGAGATGCCTGGAATACGACTAGCTTGTCCGATGGTCTCAGGGTCTATTTTAGTAAGCTTCTGACGAGCTTCTGTGGAGATGGATTGTACGGTAGCGTAATCAATCCTACCTCGCAAAGGGATGTTTTCTAAACGTTGAAGTTTGTCGGCTATGATTTTCTCCCTTTCAATATAACCAGCATATTTGATAATGATTTCTGCACTTTCAATAATCTCTTCTTGGCGTTTAGGAATAGCATCAATCTTTTCTTGAAGTGCTGGAACAGCTCCAGCTAATTCATACATACCAAATTGAGGGCGCAATAGTAAATCATGCAAGCGCATACCATGTTTTAGTTCAGAAGTGTTTTTAGACTGAAGAAAATCATTGATGTGTTGCGGTTTTACAGTATAGTCCTTCATAAAATGAAGCAGTTTTTCCTGTTCCTCTTGCTTGTATTTGAGCTGTTCAATCCTATCCGCTTTAGCCAAACCAAGTGCTGCCCCTTTAGGAGTTAAGCGCATATCCGCATCATCTTGACGAAGGAGAATACGATATTCGGCGCGAGAAGTAAACATACGATATGGCTCATCAACACCTTTGGTAATTAAATCATCAATCAACACGCCTATATAAGCCTCATCGCGACCCAAAGTAAATTCGCTTCCACCATGACAGTTGATGTGTGCATTCATGCCCGCAATCAACCCTTGTCCGGCAGCCTCTTCATAACCAGTCGTGCCGTTCACCTGTCCCGCCAAAAATAGATTCTTAATCAACTTGGTTTCTAAAGTTGGAAGCAATTGCGTAGGATCAAAATAGTCATATTCAATCGCATAACCTGGACGGAAAATATGTGCATTCTCCAAACCTGGAATAGTGCGTAATGCATCAATCTGTATCTGATAGGGTAGTGAAGAGGAAAATCCATTGATATAATATTCCCAAGAATCCACACCTTCAGGTTCTAAAAATATCTGATGTGACAACTTATCAGCAAACGTTATGATTTTTGTCTCTATACTTGGACAATACCGTGGACCTAAACTTACAATCTGTCCATCATAAAGAGGAGAGTAGGGTAGTCCCGCACGCAGAATTTCATGCGTATGCTCATTGGTATGGGTCATCCAGCAACTCATTTGCTTAAGTTGCTTATTATCAACGTCTTCCAAGTAAGAGAACTTATGAAAACCATCATCTCCTGGCTGTTCAGTTGTCTTACTAAAATCAATGGTGCGACCATCAATGCGAGAAGGCGTACCCGTTTTCATCCTATCCGTTTTGAAACCTAAGGAAACTAATTGCTCGGTGATTCCGAAGGAGGAAGGCTCGGATAATCGACCTCCTGTAAATTGCGTTTTGCCTATATGAATCAAGCCACTCAGGAAAGTTCCAGCCGTTAAAATCACTGCTTTGGCATACATCTGAATACCCAAGCCTGTGATAACGCCTGTAACTTTGCCATCTTCAAAAGTCAGCTGTTTAACGGTATCTTGCCACACATATAAGTTAGGCGTATGGCTCAAAACCTTGATCCACTCTTGGATATAGGCGTTGCGGTCGTTTTGGGTGCGCGGACTCCACATAGCTGGACCTTTGGAGCGATTCAGCATGCGAAACTGAATAGAGCTTTTGTCGGATACAATGCCTATTTGTCCGCCAAGTGCGTCTATCTCTCTGACTATCTGACCCTTAGCTATTCCACCCATAGCAGGATTGCAACTCATCTGACCGATTTTATTCATATCCATCGTAATCAAAAGAGTTTTTGAACCCATATTTGCGGCTGCTGTTGCTGCTTCATTACCAGCATGCCCAGCACCTATCACTATTATATCGTATTTGAAATCCATTGATAATGTTATTATTGAGGTGCAAAAATACGAAAAAAATGAATAATGTGAATAATGCGACTAATATGCAAATGTGCCAATCCCGATAAACAGGACGCGGGAATATTGATACACTCGCCGTACTCGAAAATTTACATTAATTTTAAGTCAGCCAGTTATGCCATCTTCAAAAAAATGTTCGATTATTTGCGAATAAATAAAATTTATACTATCTTTGTTCTGTTAATAATAGCGGTATGATTGTAACCTTTGAGAAAGAATACCTGCGCGATTTGTACCAAAATGGGAAAACGAAGGATAAAAAATACCGTTTCCAGCCAGAAATCGTTCGCAAATACAGACGTTGCATCGACATCCTTTTTGATGCGGAAGGAGTTGAGGCATTGTATATAATCAATGCTTTGAACTACGAAGTGTTGCAAGGTGACAAAGCGGGTATTTCTTCTATCCGCGTAAACAGACAGTATCGCATCGAATTTACCGTAAAAGACAACGGTGTAGAACCCATTGTTACGGTATGCAATATCTTAGAATTGTGAAACCATTATAAATAATAGTGTTATGATTGAAATTAAAGGAGTTGATCCGCGCATGATAGCCAACAACCTTACGCCCTACGAGCCTACGCATCCAGGCGAAGTGCTGAAAGAAGAGATTGAATACCGTGGCTTGTCGCAACGCAAACTTGCTGCGCAGATGGGCGTTTCGTATTCTGTGCTGAACGAGATATTAAACTGCAAACGCCCCGTAACCACCGAATACGCTCTGCTTTTTGAAGCGGCATTGGGCATTGACGCGGGGCTTTTTATCCGTATGCAAGCGCGTTACAATATACAGACCATCCGCCAAAACAAATCTTGGATGGAGCGCCTTGCCAAAATCCGCCAAGCAGCAGCTGTACTTTAACAGTATAGAGTTTTGAGAGTGATAATGCGTGTCATTAGTATAATTGATCCGCAATATCCTTAACAAGAACATAGATAAAGAGTTTTATTGACGGCTTCACTCTCGGGCGAAGCCGTTACTTTTATATCGACATTTCGGTGATTTTTCAAAAGAAAGCCGTAATTTTACGAAATCTAAATTGAAAATCACACAAAACACACCTAATAAAAAAGGCGAACTGCAACAGCTCAACAACTTTGTGCTGTTTCAGGCAGAGCACGGCAAGGTAAATATCGATGTTTATTTTCAAGATGAAACCTTGTGGTTGTCGCAAAAAGCTATAACAGCCGTAGGTTACAGAGTAAATTCGCACCGTGCCTAACGGAAAAATTTTGAAAAGCGATGTGAGCATTGCCAAAAACTATTTGAACGAGCAACACATAAAGGCATTAGAGCAAATTGTTTCGGGGTATTTAGATGTGGCAGAAACACGGGTAAGAAACCGTCAAGTAATGAATATGAAAGATTGGGATAAGTTTTTAGTCCAATTTTTAGAATTGGCTGATTATCCGATTTTGAAAAATACAGGTAAAATATCAATGCTCGAAGCCAAACTAAAAGCCGAAAGCGTCCCGATAGCTATCGGGAGAAAAATACCGTGTCATTCAAGACCATAACTATGAAAGCGATTTTGACAAGGAAATTAAAAAATTATTGCCACCAAAAAACAAAAAATGAGTTACAACAATCATCTTTATCAAACAAATAATGTATATATTTGCAACTGAAACTTAAAAATAACTGAATGAACTAAAAAACAAGAACATAAATTAAAATAACAATATAGCGTTTCGCTTTTAAAATTCCTGTGTTCGGAATCGTCCAAAATTTTCTAACACTACGGGAAGCAAGAGTGGAAACGTCTGCGTATAGAGCGCGGGCGCTCCTTTTTGCTTTGTAGTGTGGGTTTTTGGACGAACCTCGAGCACGAAGTAATGGGAATTTGTCCGCGCTTTTTTTATGCCTGAAAGTGAAGCAAATCGTAGTGTGCAGTCCGAAAACATTTACACAAATACCAGTTATTCAATTATTAAATTCTATTCGTATGAAAAAACTTTTATTATTAGCTGTTCTTGCCGCATGTATGGTAGGCGCAGCAGCCCAAGCGCCGTTGAAAGGTTACATTATTGGCATCGAAAATGGGCAGGTGTATTTGGATTACAACAGTCTCGACGTGAAAATCGGCGACAGAATCAGCATTGTGGGCGAAGCTTCGGTATTTACACATCCTGTAACGAAAGAGAAAATCACGAAAAGTGGCGAAACGATAGCCACCGTCGAGATTACCGAAACGGCGAAGGACTATTCGGTGGCGGGGCGTATTTTTCCCGCTAATGCTTTGGCAAAATTAATCGTTGGGCAACGGGCGGTAATTGCCGCGGGTGCGGAAAGCTTCGGTAAGCGTTACCGCACGGATAGTGGACTTGCAGACGGGCGAAATCCTCTATATGAGTACCCGCTCGGCACTTTCGCAGGGCGACAGCCAACTTTCGTTGGAACAGGGCGCGCTGGACGGACTGCAAATACGCGGCGGAGTGGATGGATTCAAGCAGACCGTTACGGGCAAGGCATTGGCGATGGCTTTCAGTTTAGTAGGCGGCGACTTGAAGGATTATTTCGACGGTAACACCACACAGCGGGTAAAGAAGCAAGGATTTTTGGACAGCGAACTCGACTTCCGCAAAGGTTCCGTTTATATGGGTGTGAATAAGCTATCGTCTTCCGACATGAAAGACGTATTTAGCCAAACCCCGCAACGGTATTTCGATTATAAGAAAGGCAAACGGCTGAAAGGATGGAGCTATGTGCCGATGGCTGTAGGGGGAGGTTTTAGCATAGTGACAATTGTCTTTTGTTTAAGGGAGGAGGAGTTTTATATTATACCTCTTTCTGCGGGTCTTGCAGTAACAGCAGGAGGTGTTTATATGCATATATACGGCAATAAGCTAATCAAGCGGACGGTATCCGATTACAACCAAAGCTTGCAAAATAAGCGGCAAGGCTATATACCGCCTGAGGTTACCTTCGGCGTTTCGCAGAATGGGTTGGCGTTTACGTTGCACTTTTAGATTAACCATTAAAATCACTTTCTGCAAGTAGCAGCTTCAAATCACGCGATAACGGCAAAGCAGTCGATGTAGTGGGGTAAGCTGTAATAAAACCAAATATAAAATCGGAAAAATTTGTAGTTGCTTTTGGTACTATTTGTTTTATGCAATATTTCAATTAATTTTGAGCAGATATTTTTTATTTAGGTTGAATCTATTATTGAAAGGAAGTTGATTATGAAAAAAAATGTAGCATTAGTGCTTTCAAGTGGGGGTGCACGCGGTATCGCTCAAATTGGTGTAATAAACGAATTAAGAAAGAATGGATTTGAAATTACCTCAGTATCAGGATCTTCCATTGGTTCTGTTATTGGGGGTATGTATGCGATGGGGAAACTTGATGAGTTTACAGCATGGGTGTGCTCACTAAATAGATTAGATGTTTTTAGTATTATGGATTTTACAATAAGTAGTCATGGGCTGCTTAAAGTGGAAAAATTATTTAAAATAATGGAAAAGGATTTTCCCGACATGTTGATTGAAGATTTAAGCATTCCTTATGTTGCGTTGGCAACTGATATAGCAAACAATAAGGAGATACAATTTACCTCTGGAAGTCTTTATAAAGCGATGAGAGCATCTATTGCAATTCCTGCAATAATAACATCAGTAGAAGAAGGCGATCAGATCTTAGTAGATGGGGGTGTTCTAAATCCCGTTCCCATCAGACAAATTCAAAGAACTGAAAATGACATCCTTGTAGTGGTTAATTTATATGACTATGATATAGAAGAAAAATCCGATGAAGAGGAATATTTTCATACGAATGTACTCATAGACGCAAATTCAAAAGAAGTTGAAAATACGTCAGAAAAAAATACATTATTAGAAAAAGGAAAAGAAGTGTTACATTCAATTCAGTATAAATCATCAAGCGGTAACAACTTCCTTTCTATATTAAGTAAAGTATCTACTATGATGTTACAGGCTAATGCTTTTTTGTCTATTGAATTACACAAACCAGATTTACTAATCAATATACCACGTAATACAGTAGGGACTTTTGATTTTCATAAGTCAGAAGAATTGATAAAAATTGGTCAATTAGCTGCTCAGGAAAGCATTAGGATTTTCAAAACAGACAATAAAGTGTGAAATAGTTTAGTAAAATCAATTTAAACTATATAATTTGTAACTTTGCGAAATATTAATTCTAAAAATTATCATTATGGATGCTTGTTTTTTACCTATTACTGCTCTTTGGTTCAAAGTGTTATTGGTTGTGTTGGTGCTTTGGGATAGTGTTTGGAAACTCCTTGCGATGTGGAAAGCTGCTCAAAAAAAGGAGGTAGTTTGGTTTATTTTGCTTGCAGTAATTAATACTGTCGGACTTCTTCCCATAGCTTATCTTATTATAAATAGGCCTTGTAAAACTAAAAATCAGTAAGAACAACTGATTGTAGTCATTACACAATATTTATTTCCTTTATAAACTTCTAACAAGCTGATGTCTGCTTTCTTATTGTAAACCAGGCATTAAGCCTTATCTTTGCACGCAAATTTAAAATATACATATGAATAAGAAAATTATTTTATTGACTGTAGTCATTGGGATGATGGTTGCAGCTTGTACGGGTTCTAAAGCACCTGAAACAAAGCCTTTTACTTCAGCACATGTTTTTACTGCTGTTTTCCAGGGTTCGCATTTTCATACTTGTATGGGTCTGACTTCTTTATGTCCCGATGAATGCGGTAGTTCTGGTGAAATGGCTGTTTTTAATGTGCAAAATTATGAGCATTTTATTGTTAATGGTGAGTCAGGCACAGAACAAATGGAGAAATATCAGGTTTTGATTACTGACTACTATAAAAATGATTTAGACAAGCCTTATGTTGCTGATATTAAGGTTCTTGAAGAAGGAGATATGGTTAGAATCCATGTTGAATATGTGTATGATACAACTTTAGATGTGGTTCAACCTGTTGAAAATCTTATCAGTATCAAAAAAATTTAATAATGTTTCTGTAAGTGTATAGTAAAATACATAAAGAACCATTTGTTCAAGCTGTCTCTAAGGGCGTCGGGCAAATCATGCTTCAAGAGAATTCCTTAACGGGAGTTCTCTTTTTGCTTGGTATATTGTGGGGCGGTATTTATATGGGAACTGCTGCTCTTTTTGCAACTGTAATCGCTACACTTACCGCAACAATTTTCAAATTTGATAAAACTATAATTCAGCAAGGATTATATGGTTTCAATGCAGCGCTAGTTGGCGTTGCTGTAATGTTGTTCTTAAAACCCACCTTATTTGCATGGATGATAGTGCTTTTTGGCTCTATTTTATCTACCCTAATACATCATCTTTTTATTAAATATCATTTACCTCTATTTACCTTTCCCTTTGTTGTTGTTACTTGGCTGATATTATATCTTACAAGCACTTTTATCCCACAACTTTTAGTAGAGACATCCGTTTCAAGTATTTCTTACCCATTTGCTTATGTATTGAGAGGATATGGACAAGTTATTTTTCAAGATAAGGTACTATCTGGCTTATTGTTTTTCGTCGCTGTTTTCATTCATTCGCCCATAGCTGCACTTTATGGTCTGGCTGGTGGTGTTATAACCGCACTATTATCGGTCTTTTTTCAATTTCCTATTGATGATATTGGTAATGGATTGTTCAGTTATAATGCTGTGTTATGTGCGATTACCTTTGCAGGAAATGCTAAAAAAGATAGTTTATGGGTACTTATTTCAGTATTATTTTCCTTTTTGATAAGCTATCTATTTTATCAATTCAAATGGGTGCCACTAACTTTTCCTTTTGTTGCTTCTGCTTTCGTTCTTACATTGATAAAGAAAAAGTATGCATAAATTATCAGATTTAAAATGATAATTTGACTTATAAGTGCCAAAATGACAGTCATATTTCAGGTGGCACTTAGTTTGATTTTCTCCTGCCTTCAGAAAATAATAATTTAAACAAATACGATATGTCAAAAGGAAACATTGGGGTTACAAGTGATAATATTTTCCCCGTAATCAAGAAATTTCTGTATAGTGACCATGAAATTTTTCTTCGTGAATTGGTGTCAAATGCGGTTGATGCTACTCAAAAGTTGAAAACCCTTGCTTCGGTTGGTGAGTTTAAGGGTGAATTAGGTGATATGAAGGTCTATATCACTGCTGATAAGAAAAAAGGTACGCTTACCATTTCAGATAGAGGTATTGGTATGACTGCCGAAGAAATCGACAAATACATCAATCAAATTGCATTTTCGGGTGCTGAAGAGTTTGTAGAAAAGTATAAAAATGATGCAAATGCGATTATTGGGCATTTCGGTTTGGGTTTTTACTCTTCTTTTATGGTTTCTGAAAAGGTTGAAATTTTCACTCAGTCCTATCAACAAGATACTCCTGCACAGCATTGGTCATGCAAGGGTGACCCAGAATATACTTTAGAGGAAACGATTAAATCGGACAGAGGAACGGATATCGTTTTGCATATTGATAAGGATAGTAAGGAGTTTTTGGAGGATGCGAAAATAACCGAATTACTGAATAAATATTGCCGTTTTTTACCTGTAGAAATTGTTTTTGGTAAGAAAAAAGAATGGAAAGATGGCAAGGAAGTCACTACAGATGAGGATAATGTGATTAATAATACGACTCCTGCTTGGACTAAAAAACCAGCTGATTTGAAGGAGGAAGATTATACAAATTTCTATCGTGAATTATATCCATTTACTGAAGATCCGTTATTTCATATCCATTTGAACGTAGATTATCCTTTCAATCTGACAGGTATTCTTTATTTCCCCAAAATCAAAAACAATCTTGAATTACAGAGAAATAAAATTCAACTCTATAGTAATCAGGTGTTTGTAACCGACCATGTAGATAATATAGTTCCTGATTATTTGACGCTTCTACATGGTGTGATTGATTCTCCTGATATTCCTCTGAATGTGTCAAGAAGTTATTTGCAAAGTGATGCAAATGTGAAGAAGATTTCAGGCCATATTACCAAAAAAGTAGCTGATAGATTAGCTGATATTTTCAAAGCAGACCGTCCTCAATTTGAAGAAAAGTGGGATGATTTGAAGGTTTTCATTCAATATGGTATGTTGAGTGATGAGAAATTCTACGAAAGGGCTGAGAAGTTTTCTTTCCTCAAAAATATTGATGAAAAATACTTCACGTTTGAAGAATATAAAGATTTGGTAAAAGAAAATCAGACAGATAAAAATGGTGATTTAATTTACTTATATACTACTGATAAAGATGGCCAGTACAGTTATATCCAAAGTGCAAAAGATAAAGGTTATGATGTGTTGGTGATGGATGGACAGTTGGATGTGCACGTGATTAGTCAGTTAGAGCAGAAGTTTGAAAAGACGCGTTTTGTTCGTGTGGATGGGGATGTGGTTGACAAACTTATTCAGAAAGATGAGGTAGCAACCGTTAATTTAACGGATAATCAGCGCGATGAGTTGATTAGCATCTTTAAATCTCAACTGCCTGCTATGGATAAAGCAGAGTTTTTGGTGAGTTTTGAGCAATTGTCCGAGACCACAAATCCTGTTTTCATCACCCAAAATGAATTTATGCGCCGCATGAAAGATATGTCGGAATTGCAAGGTGGTATGATGGGTTTTTATGGTGAATTACCAGATAGCTATAATTTGGTGGTAAACACTGCTCATCCTTTAATCAATCAAATTTTAGTTGATGAGGAAACAGCATTAAATGAACAAATTGCACCTATTTATACTGAACTTTCTGAACTTGAAAGCAAGCAAAAGGAATTGAAGGATGGTCATAAAGACAAAAAAGATGATGAAATTCCTGCTGAAGAAAAAACTGCTTTAGAGACTATCGCTGCTGAAATCACTGCTTTGAAAGATAAGAAAGAGGTGGTATTACATGAATATGCTTCAACCAATAAGCAAGTGCGTCAGCTCATTGATTTAGCATTATTAGCTAATAATATGCTGAAAGGTGAAGCTTTAGCACAATTCGTTAAACGTAGCGTACAGCTAATGTAAAAAGTAAATTTTACGTTTTGCGTAGTATAGTCAGCACCGAGTTTGTTCCTATGATAAAGAATGAATTCGGTGCTGATTTTTTTATCGTTCTAAGCGAGAGGCATCCATTTTTAGCAGGATAAAGAGCATGATAGTAAAGCTCCAAAGCGATGAACCACCATAGCTAAAGAAAGGTAGAGGAATACCAATGACAGGCATTAAACCTAGAACCATCCCCACATTAATCATCAAATGGAAAAATAATATACTAGCAATTCCGTAGGCATAGATGCGGTGAATTTCTTCGCGCTGTCGTTCGGCAATATGCAGGATGCGCATCAATAGAAACCAATAAGTTAGTAAAACAAGTACAGAACCTAAAAAACCATGCTCTTCGCCAACCGTGCAAAAGATAAAATCAGTGTCTTGTTCGGGTACATACTTCAGTTTGGTTTGCGTGCCGTTTAGAAAGCCTTTTCCCCAAAAACCACCCGATCCAATCGCTATTTTAGACTGATTGACATTATAGCCTGCACCCGTAAGATCATCTTCCATATTCAATAAAACTTTGATACGGATTTGCTGGTGGGGTTCTAAAATTTTATTGAACATCAAATCAGCACTATAACTAAATCCAATTGAAATGATGCTGATGAGTGCTAGGAGTACGTACCTTCTGTGCCGTTTAATAAATTCAATGATAAGCCAATAAAGGGCTGAAATTCCAACAATAATCATGGCGACATAGTCAAAATTTAGCACAAACCATTTATTTAGCACAATGGCTGCTACCGAAAGTACGCTTATTATCCCCAGGAGTATAAAGCCTTCGGCTCGATGACGTGTATAAAAAATAGCATAAAACAGCTGAATCAATAGCATAATTCCCATGGCTATCACGATGCCCCAAGTCCCCCTATCTTCTGCTATAGGTGTGATACTGAAGCGAATTACCACAACAAATAAGACTATTGCTAAAGTCAGTAACAGCAGCACAGTTCCTCTCATTCCCTCTCGATATAACACCAATAAAAAGGCTACAAAAACCAGAGCTGAACCTGTCTCTTTTTGCAGAACAATCAGTGCAAAAGGTATAAATATCAATAATCCGGGTATGATTAAATCAGTCCAGTTTTTTATTTTGAAGTTGTATCGACTCATGTATTTAGCTAATGCTAAAGCAGTTGCCATTTTAGCTAATTCGGCAGGCTGAAAACTGACGGGTCCAAATACCAACCAGGAACGCGAACCCTTGATATCGGGGGCAACAAAGATGGTGACTATCAATAAAAGGATGATAGCGACGTAAATGAAATAAGCAAAATAATTGAAGATGCGGTGGTCTAAGAGTAGAATGAGCCCACCCAAACCAAAAGCGGTGAGTATCCAAATAAACTGTTTGCCAGCGCGCTGCTCAAAATCGAAAATGCTGCCTTCGTAACCGAGCTCGAAACTTGCACCATACACACTTAACCAACCCATGATGACTAACAGTAAAAAACATAATACCGCTACCCAATCTAAACGTATATTTGATCGGTTGCTATTTGACATGCTGATTTAATATGGTGGTTGACATACGTGTAAATAAATCCTTCCTCTTGATTTCGCCTGTGAGGTATTGCTCTATCATCATACTGGCTATGGGTGATGCCCAAGTGGCGCCAAAACCTGCGTTTTCAACGACAACAGCGATGGCTATTTGTGGATTATCTTCGGGAGCAAAACCCACAAACAACGAGTGGTCCTTGCCGTGATTATTCTGAACTGTACCTGTTTTTCCAGCCATTTGCAGACTATCCACATTAAAATGCCTACCCGTTCCATATTGGAAAACACGGCGCATTCCCTCGATGACTATGGGGAAATGCATACTATCAACAACAGTTTCATGTTTTCTCAAGAGCATGGTATCGCTTTTATTTAAATGTGGAGTGATATAATATCCCTGATTTGCAATTGCAGCCATTGTATTAGCAAGTTGAAGCGGGGTTACCAAAATTTCCCCTTGTCCAATAGAGAGCGAGCGGATAGTGAGGGCGCGCCAACCCGTTTCGCCAAAATAACGATTGTAATAACTTTGGGTTGGAATATTGCCTCTATGTTGCATAAATACATCACTATCTTCAAATGGATGTCCTAGACCAAAGCTATGCATCGCTTCAACCCATTCTTGATAATTACCCTTAAAATTGAGATTTTTTTCACCATAACCATTTTTTTCAACAGTAGATCGGAAGGCATGCCAAAAATAAGGATTACAACTTTGCTCGATAGCATTGAGTAAACTTACCGGCGAACCATGAGCATGAGTACAACGGATTGGTGTTGAACTTTGTCCACTACAACCAAAACGGGTGTGCTCTGTGATACCGCCTAACTGCAATGCCACCAATGCTTGTATGGGTTTGAAGGTGGAACCTGGAGAATAAGTCGCTTGCGTTGCTCTATTCATAAGCGGTTTGGTAGGATTATTAACCAAGGAATTATAACCTTTAGAGCGCTCTCGTCCGACCAAAATTGATGGATCGTAATTGGGATTGGTAACCAAAGCCAAAATCTCCCCAGTTTGAGGCTCGATAGCTACTATGCTTCCGACTTTACCGTATAAAAGTTGTTCGCCAGCACGCTGCAAATCAATGTCTATCGTTAGTTTTACATTGGTGCCAGCCACGGGAGGTGTATCTTCTTCACCATCTTTGTAGCGACCTTTGATTCTACCCCGCGAATCACGCAGCAAAATTTCTACACCCTTTCGACCTCGCAAAGCCTCTTCATAGGTGCGTTCTATGCCATCTCGTCCTGCATAATCACCCATTCTGTAGTACCTGTCTTTTTCAATATCACCCCAAGAGACTTCGCCTATACTACCAAAAATATGGGCTGCATGTGGATAAGCATATTCACGAAGGGTACGATTTTGCACATAAAACCCACGATATTTATAGCTGTTTAGCTGAAAATCAGCGATGTCCTCGGAGTTTAGCTGCATCATAAACAGTTGAGGAGTATAGCTTGAATATCCTAAATTGCGACGACCGTCTTTTATTTCAGCCATCCTTTCATCAAAAGAAACTTTGGTAATATTGAGCGATTTACAGAAGGAAAGTGTATCTAAATCAACTACTTCTCGCATGATAACAACAATATCATAAGCAGGTTTATTATAGACCAGAAGTTTGTCGTTTCTATCGTAAATGAGTCCACGTGGTGGGTAAATGGTTTTCCGAAGCTGCGCATTGTTTTCTGCACCTACTTTGTACTTCGTTTCAATAATTTGAATACTGAAAAGTCGAATGATATACACTAAAACGAACACAGTCACAATCCCTGCGATTACCCATCTTCGATTTTGATGTGTATCTTTTATCATCTTTATTTTTTATTTAATAACCCAACCCCTAGTATAATAATGCTTGTTACAATCGTATTCAACACAATACGAATCAGGGTTTGCCAAATGCCTATCGAACTAAATACCTCTAAAAAGAAAAAAGCTGTGTGGTGTATGAATACTAAACTGATGACATATTTCACGTAGGCAGCAACTCCAAAATCAGCAAATGAGGGGATAGGATTTACGCCTTCTTCTACAGAAGCAAAAAGCTTAATGACGGGGTTACGCAAAAATGCAATTAATACAGTTGCAAAGGTGTGCATCCCCAACGTATTGGTAAATGAGTCGATTATCACTCCTAAAATAAAAGCTAATATCAAACTAAAACCTTTGGGTAAACGAACAGGCAAAGCAAAAATAAATAAAATATAGATGTAGGGGTTGATATATCCTAGAAAACGAATGTTATTCAGCACAAAAACTTGTACTAATATTAGCACAAAAAAACGGATAATATTTTGAATAACTACATTCATTCTAAGATAGCTTTTTCTAATTTATCCTGCTCTTGAAAGTGCTTATAATTAATCACTTTCACATGCGTAAGCGTTTTGAAATTCACACTAAGTCCTACTTTAATATGGTAATAAGCATCACTTTCTTTGATATTAAATTCTTCTACCGTTCCAACTAGTAACCCTTCTGGAAAAGAACTTGAATAGCCGCTCGTGATAATGGTATCACCTTCATTAAAAATAACATGACGGGCAATATCATTCAATTTAGCAAAGCGATAATCATTTCCATCCCAATGAATAGGTCCAGAATAATTATTATGGGCAAATTTACTATTGATTTGGATTTTAGGGTTCAAAATAGGGATGATTACAGCGAATCTATCGGAGACATTTGCAACAACACCCACCACGCCATCTTCATTTATCACTCCCATATCAGGATAAATTCCATCACGTTTACCTTTATTGATGGTGATATAATTTAGTAATTTACTAGTTGAGTTATTGATGACTTTCGCATGGATGTAGGTCAATTCCTTTTCAGGACTAATCTGCAATTTATTTATTGAGTTAGGATTTTGAATAGCATCGTATTTATTTTGAAGTTCGGTCAGTTGATTTTTAAGTGCTGTATTTTCAGCAGCCAAACCTTCATTAGCCGATTTTAAATAAAAATAATCGGTGATGGTGCTACTTGCAGAATAAAAACTAGCCATCACGGTATTACTGGATGAAAAAAACACGCTTTGATGGTAATTGTTGTTTCTAACCACCATAGAGAAGGCGATTATTTCCAAGAAAAGAAATAAAAACACCACGCTATATTTGACTAAAAACGCAAAGAGTTTTTTCATGTCAGTAAGTAGTCAAGCACAAACAGCCGACTATTTTAATTATGATTGATAATATTGCTCTTATCGAATTAAGAAGCTGAACTTATCGGCATTTTTTAATGCGATACCTGTACCTCGAGCGACTGCTTTCAATGGATCATCTGCAATATGAAATTCGATATTGAGCCTGTCTTTCAAGCGTTTATCCAACCCGCGCAACAAAGCACCACCGCCAGCCAAATAAATACCACGCTCCACAATATCGGAATACAGTTCAGGGGGAGTTTGCTCCAGCGCACTTAAAATAGCCGCTTCAATTTTAGAGATAGATTTCTCCAAGCAGTGAGCAATTTCCTGATAGGAAACAGGAACTTCCATAGGTAGGGCAGTCATGCGATTCGGACCGCGCACAATATAATCTTCAGGAGCATCTTCCAAATCGGTCAATGCAGCGCCCACATTGATTTTTATCATTTCAGCAGTACGCTCACCGACTTTGATATTATGCATACGCCCCATATATTCGACGATATCAGCGGTAAGGTCGTCGCCCGCAATACGAATGGATTTATTTGAAACCACGCCACCAAGCGAAATAACCGCAATTTCGGTAGTACCACCACCTATATCCACAATCATGCAGCCAGTGGGCGATTCAACGTCGATACCAATACCGATAGCAGCTGCCATAGGTTCATAAATCATATATACTTCACGGCCGCCAGCATGTTCGGAGGAGTCGCGCACCGCACGAATTTCAACCTCTGTACTTCCTGAAGGGATGCACACAACCATTTTCAGAGATGGAGTAAAAAGGCGGTTTTTGGAAGGAATCATCTTAATCAGACCGCGAATCATCAGCTCCGCAGCATAGAAATCTGCGATCACACCATCACGTAGCGGACGCACTGTGCGTATGCCTTCATTTTCCTTACCTTGCAT
Organism: uncultured Paludibacter sp.; assembly: GCA_964455235.1. Classification (GTDB taxonomy): domain Bacteria; phylum Bacteroidota; class Bacteroidia; order Bacteroidales; family Paludibacteraceae; genus Paludibacter. The sequence continues at coordinate 15,494 of CAYVWK010000007.1, read as the reverse complement.
CTGGCGTGCTTTTTCACCAATAGCAATCAGCTTATCGGTGCGCCTATTCAAAGCAACCACCGAGGGCTCATCTACAACAATTTTATCATTATGAATAATAATAGTATTCGCTGTTCCTAAATCTATTGCAATTTCTTGCGTAAATGAAAAGAATCCCATAACTTTCTGTTCTAAATATGTAAATTATTAATGTTTGAAATGTCTAAATCCTGTAGTCACCATAGATAATCCATTTTCATTACAAGAATCTATAGAGTCTTGGTCCTTGATAGAACCACCAGGCTGAATAACCGCTTTGATACCTGCTTCTGCCGCAATTTCAACACTATCAGAGAAAGGGAAAAAAGCATCGGATGCCATCACCGCACCCTCTAAATCAAAACCGAAATGCTCTGCTTTTTCGATGGATTGTCTGAGCGCATCCACGCGAGAAGTCTGACCCACACCGCTAGCACACATCTGCTTGTTTTTTGCTAATACAATGGCATTGGATTTAGTGTGTTTCACTACTTTATTTGCAAAGAGCAAATCTTCAATTTCTTCTTCTGAAGGAGATAATTTAGTTACGACATGCAAATCTCCTTCACTTTCAATTTTCAAGTCCTTATCCTGCATCAAGACACCGTTGAGCAGCGAACGGAATTGATTTTTAGGCAGTTTGTTTTCTTTCAAAATGAGGATGATTCGATTTTTCTTTTGAGATAGCACTTCAAGCGCATCCAAATCATAATCAGGAGCAATTATCACTTCAAAAAATATCTTATT
>CAYVWK010000007.1:0-14629 GCA_964455235.1 uncultured Paludibacter sp. | reverse complement strand
TTACCTTGAATTTGCTCGAACATATCCTCAAACTGTCCGAAAAACACCCCATTTTGATGCGGATTTTCGCCATATCTCAAGGATTTAGCTGAATTTTTAGTCATACGGAAAGCGGTATTGTCACCTCTATCAAAATAGTTGAAAATGGCAGCATCATAATGCGATGAAACTGCAAAAGCTTCTTTGGCAAACCAGCGACGATCCTCAATGGTAGTTTCAGCTCCATTTTCTTCCACTATGCTTAAAAGTGCACCGTATTGTTCTTGAGACGCTACAATGATAACATCTTTGAAGTTTTTGGCAGCGGCACGAATGAGTGAGATACCACCTATATCAATTTTTTCGATGGTCGTTGCTTCATCGGCTCCAGCTGCAACAGTCGCTTCAAAGGGGTATAAATCCACTATTACTAAATCAATTTCAGGAATTTCGTACTCTTCTAATTGAAGCTTATCTTCGTTCAAATCGCGGCGTGCCAGTATTCCACCAAACACTTTCGGGTGCAAAGTCTTCACCCTTCCCCCTAAAATAGAAGGATAGCCAGTCAAATCTTCGACTGCTTCACAAGGAATGTTTAAAGACTCAATAAAAGATTTTGTACCTCCAGTTGAAATAAATTCTACGCCTTCTCCATGTAATTTCTGAATAATCACATCTAAGTTATCTTTGTGATATACAGAGACTAAAGCTTTTTTAATACGTTTTTTACCCATTTTTAGTTGATTGTGAATTTAAGTTGGCAAAGCTACAAAAAAACTGTGAGGTATTCAATATATTATATATATGAAAAATGTCAAAACTTTCTTAGCTTATGAACTGTTATGTGTGAAAATTCAGTATGTAGAATAAATGCTATTCTAAATATTTTAATAAAAGGGTTTAAAAAAGCAAATTTATTCAATTATTTTTCTAACTTTGGACGCGTATTTTCAAGAGATAAAATCAGGATATATGTATAAGAAATTTTTTAAAAGAATTTTTGGGTTTATTTTATCCATTATTCTTTTAATACTTTTTTCTCCTATACTTGTTTTGATAGCATTGGTGTTATTGCTAACGGGAGAGCATAAGGTGTTTTTTATTCAAGAAAGAATTGGATATAAAAACACTATTTTTCGTGTTTGGAAGTTTCGTACGATGTATGCAAATACGGAAAATTTAGGGACAGGTAGTATTACTGTTCATAATGACCCAAGGGTTTTACCCGTTGGAAAGGTGCTAAATTCATGTAAAATGAATGAATTACCACAATTAATAAATGTTTTAAAAGGAGATATGACCCTTGTTGGTGCACGCCCTCAAATGAAAAATGATTTTGAGAAATATCCAGAAGAGGTACAGCAGCACATTTATGCAACTCGACCTGGGATAACCGGTGTGGGGTCGATTATTTTTAGAAATGAAGATCGATGGACAAAAAACCATAATGGAGATGTGCATGAGTTTTACAAACAGCATATTGCTCCCTATAAAGGAGAGGTTGAAATGTGGTATCAGCAAAATATATCGTTTAGCACGGATGTTAAGCTCATTTTTCTTACAGCTCTTACCCTTTTTTGTTCTTCTAATGAATTAATTTATAAGGTCTTTAAGACTCTTCCTCCCAAACCTCAAATTTTGATTAAAACTAAATAATTATTTTATGAATATTGCTATTGTTGGAACTGGATATGTTGGATTAGTATCCGGTAGTTGCTTAGCCGATTTAGGTGCTTATGTTACGTGTGTTGATATTGATCAGCAAAAAATTGATAATCTGAATAAAGGGATTATTCCTATTTATGAACCTGGTTTAGAGGAACTTGTTGCTCGTAATACAGCTTCGGGAAGATTGAAATTTACTACTGATTTGGTTTCTGTTTTAGATGATGTTGAAGTGGTATTTAGTGCGGTGGGTACGCCTCCAGATAATGATGGAAGTGCTGATTTGCGTTTTGTGGAGGAGGTTGCGCGCACGGTTGGCCGCAATATGAATAAATATACGCTTCTGGTGACTAAAAGTACAGTTCCTGTTGGTACTGCTTTAATGGTGAAAAATATCATAGCAGAGGAATTGAACAAACGAGGAGTGGATATTCCTTTTGATGTAGCTTCTAATCCTGAATTTCTGAAAGAAGGCGATGCCATCAATGATTTTATGAAGCCTGATAGGGTTGTAATTGGTGTGGAGAGCGATCGAGCAAAAGAGCTTTTAACCCGATTATATCGACCTTTGATGCTGAATAACTTCCGCGTGATGTTTATGGATATTCCTTCTGCGGAAATGACGAAATATGCTGCCAATGCGATGTTGGCTACACGTATCAGCTTTATGAATGATATCGCTAATTTGTGCGAAATTTTAGGGGCTGATGTGAATATGGTGCGCATAGGCATAGGCTCTGACTCGCGAATTGGCAATAAATTCCTTTATCCTGGTTGTGGTTATGGTGGTTCGTGTTTTCCTAAAGATGTGAAAGCACTGATAAATACTGCAGAAAAGGCAGGCTATACCATGCAAGTTCTAAAAGCGGTGGAGTCTGTTAATGATTATCAGAAATCTATTTTATACGCTAAATTACATCGCTATTTCGATGGTGATTTGAAGGATAAAACAGTTGCGTTGTGGGGTCTGTCATTTAAACCTAATACGGATGATGTGCGTGAAGCTACTTCCATTATTTTAATTGAATTACTGTTAAAAGCAGGTGCTAAATTGCGTGTTTTTGACCCTATAGCAATGGACGAAACCAAAGGAACATTGGAACGTAATTTTGCTCATTTACCGCTTGAAAATATCGAATATGCCAAAGATATGTACGATGCAAGTTTAGATGCGGATGCTTTATTGCTCATAACAGAATGGAAAGAATTTCGTATCCCAAGTTGGCCTATTATCAAACGTAGTATGAAAACTCCTTTGGTGATAGACGGGCGGAATATATACGATGCAAACGAACTTATAGAAGCTGGTTTTGATTATGAAGCTATAGGTTTTAAAAATTCAAAAACGTATTAAAACATGCCTAAAATACTTGTAACAGGAACTGCGGGTTTCATAGGTTTTCATCTCACACAACGTCTTTTAAAAGATGGCTGGACGGTGGTAGGTCTTGATAATATCAATGATTATTATGATGTACAACTGAAATACGATAGATTGAAAGAACTTGGTATTGCAACCGATGAATGGGTGAAAAATCAGCAGATAAAAAGTGCAAAACATCAAAATTTATCTTTTGCATATACTGCATTAGAAGATACAGCTGCAATTGAAGCACTTTTTGCAGAGCATCAATTTGAATATGTTTGTCATTTAGCAGCTCAAGCAGGGGTGCGCTATTCTCTTGAAAATCCGATGGCTTATATCAATAGTAATATCGTTGGATTTACAAATATCTTAGAATCATCTTATAAGCAAAAGGTAAAACATTTAGTGTATGCTAGTTCGAGTAGTGTGTATGGTCTGAATGAAGAGATGCCATTTTCAACGCATGAGGGTACCAATCATCCTGTGAGTTTATATGCTGCAACTAAGAAAAGCAATGAGTTGATGGCACATGTTTACAGTCATTTATACGATTTGCCTACTACAGGTTTGCGGTTTTTTACGGTGTACGGACCCTGGGGACGTCCTGATATGTCGGTGATGCTTTTTGCCGATGCTATCGCACAAAATAGGACTATTAAAGTGTTTAATCAGGGCAATATGGCACGTGATTTCACGTATATTGATGATATTATTGAAGGTGTGGTGCGTATTATCAACAGCCCCGCGCAGCCCAATCTGGTTTGGGATGCTCATCAGCCCGATCCTGCCACTTCATCTGCACCTTATCGCGTATACAATATTGGTAATTCCAATCCTGTTAAACTCATGGATTATATCGAAGAAATGGAGAAAGCGCTAGGTAAAACTGCTCAAAAAGAGTATCTTCCTATGCAACCTGGTGATGTACAGCACACCTTCTCCGATGTCAGCGACTTAGAAGCCGAATTTGATTATCGCCCCAACACCCCATTAACAGTAGGATTGAGGGAGTTTGCGAAATGGTATGAGGAGTATTATCAAGTTTGAAAGAAAATGTGCCAATATGCCAATGAGACTAATGTGCCAATAAGAAGGAAGAATGAATTAATTGGAAGTTAGAGAAGTTAACCATTAATAATTAGTCTCATTATTTCCATTGGCATATTGGCATATTGGCACATTAGTCTCATCGACACATCGGCACATCGGCACATTTTTTTATTCCAACTTTTTCCACTATATTTGTATGTTTTTTTGGCGTAGAGATTTGGGCTGCCAAATGCACGTTAATGAACTTAAACAAAACTTATAATCAGTTGAATTTTAATTAGTTAGAAGATAAAATGAGTGAAGAAGGAAAATTGAACAATGATGCATCTTATGGTGCGAGTAGTATTCAGGTTTTAGAGGGTTTAGAGGCTGTTCGTAAACGCCCCGCTATGTATATTGGTGATATCAGTCAAAAAGGGCTGCACCACTTGGTTTATGAGGTGATTGATAACTCGATTGATGAGGCAATGGCTGGTCATTGTGACACGATTGATGTAACTATCAACGAAGATAATTCGATAACAGTAGCGGATAACGGACGTGGTATTCCTGTTGATTTTCACGAAAAAGAGGGTCGCTCTGCTTTAGAGGTGGTGATGACAGTTTTGCATGCTGGTGGTAAGTTCGATAAAGATAGCTATAAAGTCTCGGGCGGTCTGCATGGTGTGGGTGTTTCTTGCGTGAATGCGCTGTCGGCCAACATGCGCGTGGATGTTAGAAGAAACGGTAAACATTATGTGCAAGAGTACGAAAGAGGTAATCCACAATACGATGTGAAAGAGATTGGAAGTGCAGATGTTACGGGTACTACCGTTACTTTTTTGCCTGATGATACCATTTTTACAGAAACGATCTATCGCAATGAAATTTTGACTAATCGTTTGCGTGAATTAGCATACTTGAACGCAGGTATCACGCTTACTTTAACTGATAGACGCGTTGTTTTGGAAGATGGCTCCTTTAAAAAAGAGTCTTTTTATTCTGAAGAAGGTCTGAAAGAGTTCGTTGAATACATAGACGAAGCACGCGAAACTTTAGTACCTGATGTGATTCATATCACTACTGAAAAAAATGGTACTCCTGTTGAAATTGCGATGACTTACAACACTTCTTATAACGAGAATATTCACTCTTACGTCAATAATATCAACACTATAGAGGGCGGAACACACTTAGCTGGTTTCCGTCGTGGTTTGACGCGTACCCTGAAAAAGTATGCAGAGGATAGCAAGATGTTGGATAAAATTAAGGTTGAAATTAGTGGTGATGACTTCCGTGAAGGCTTGACGGCCGTGATTTCTATCAAAGTTGCTGAACCACAATTTGAAGGGCAAACCAAAACGAAATTAGGTAATAATGAGGTGATGGGTGCTGTAGATATGGCTGTAAGCGAAGCTCTTGGTAATTATCTTGAGGAAAATCCTAAGCAAGCGAAAATCATTGTTGAAAAGGTGATTTTAGCAGCTACTGCTCGTCATGCTGCTCGTAAAGCACGTGAGATGGTGCAACGCAAATCACCACTTTCGGGTGGTGGCTTACCAGGTAAATTAGCCGATTGCGCCGATAAAGATCCTGCAAATTGTGAACTTTTCCTTGTCGAAGGGGACTCTGCAGGTGGTACAGCTAAACAAGGTCGCAGTCGCCAATTCCAAGCTATCCTTCCTTTGCGTGGTAAAATTCTGAATGTTGAAAAGGCTATGCCGCATAAGGTGTTGGAAAGCGAAGAAATACGAAATATCTATACCGCTTTGGGTGTTACCATCGGTACCGAAGATGATAGTAAGGCTCTAAATATGTCGAAATTACGTTATCATAAAGTGATTATTATGACGGATGCTGACGTGGATGGAAGCCATATTGCAACGCTAATTATGACCTTCTTCTTCCGACACATGAAGGAGTTGATTGAGCAAGGGTATCTCTATATCGCAACTCCACCTTTATATCTTTGCAAAAAAGGTAAAGTGGAAGAGTATTGCTGGAATGATGCTCAACGTCAGGCATTTATAGATAGAGTTGGCGGTGGTAATGAAGCAGGTATTCACACACAACGCTATAAAGGTTTGGGAGAGATGAACGAAACTCAGCTGTGGGACACAACCATGAATCCTGAGCATCGTACTTTACGCCAAGTTACTATCGAAAATGCTGCGGCTGCCGACCATGTTTTCTCTATGTTGATGGGAGATGATGTGGCACCACGCCGCCAGTTCATCGAAGAAAATGCAACTTACGCAAAAATTGATGCGTAAATCTAAAAAATTCAATTGCCTTGCTTTATCAATTAGCAGGGCAATTTAGTCTATATTCAATCTGCTTTATTTTGGTAAGAAAATCATTCTATCATGAATCTATTCTGGAAAAAGACATTTGGAATTTTAATGCCGACTCATAGATATGAGAAGTTGGAAGTGGATTTGGTGACTGCTAGTGAAAAGTATAAAGCAATGCAATATTCTGCTGCAGTACATGAATATCAGCAAGTTAAACATAAAATGAAAGATGCTTCACCAGAAGAACAACGCCAATTACTTGCCCGATTAGAGAAATTAGAGCAGCACCCCGATTTGAAATTTATAACGAAGGATATCACTAAAAAAAATAGACCGCATCGTAATGCGTATCTTACGTTTAATGATGATTTCTATTGGCCTGAAAATCAACCATCTGCTTGGAATTTTGGTTTCTACTTTCAAAATAACCATAGAAAACAACATTATTCTTTTGTGAATGAAAAACAAGCGAATAATAAAGGGCTCAATACTTTTGGTGATAAGGGTTTATTGCAGATTCATACAAAGAGAGAGCAAGTGCAGTCATTAGCTTGGCATGCACAAAAAGGTTTCGTGAATCAGGAATTTGCTTTTAGCTCGGATGTAGTTCAAACAGCTAAAAATTTCAAACAAACAGGAGGGATTTTTAAAGCGAAACTAAGATGTACAGGCAATATTCACCATGCTTTCTGGTTAGGATCTGAAGCGATGGAGCCACATATCAATATTTTTCACTTCGATGGAGCCAATATTCAAGTTGGTTATACCTATAAAGGAAAAACGTATCAAGCTGAAATAAAGGGCATCAATCCATCTGAATATTATATTTATACCTTAGAATGGAGACCCAACGAACTGATTTGGTATATCAATAATATTGAAGTCTTGAGAGCTCCAAATGATAATCTCTATCGTGAAATGTGCCTAACACTGAATTCCTTTATTCCTGAAAAAATAGTCGGTGAAGAGGGACTTTTAGAAGTAGAATGGGTACGTGCTTATCAATTTGTTTAATTATAAATTAAAAATAAATGGGAGAAATAGATTTTGTAATTACTTGGGTTGATATGAACGACCCCGCATGGCGAAAAAGTTTCTCTCAATACTCTGATAAAATTGACAATTCTGTCAATGAGCGTTCTGAAGCTCGTTTTCGTGATTATGGTCTGCTAAAATACTGGTTTAGAGGAGTTGAGCAGTTTGCTCCTTGGGTAAGGTATATTCATTTTGTGACTTGCGGACAGAAGCCAGATTGGTTGGATATCAATCATCCTAAACTAAAAATAGTGAATCATGAAGATTATATTCCTAAACAGTATCTGCCCGTTTTCAATTCCAATTTGATAGAGATTTACATGCACAATATTCCCGATCTATCCGATCAATTTGTGTATTTTAATGATGATGTGTTTATAGTTGATTATCTTCCATCAGCTCGTTTTTTTAGAGATGGCTTACCGAATGATATAGCTGCTTTTCGTACAAATTACGGCATTTCTCAGTTTGAGAAGATGCTGAAGAATAATCTGCAACTCATCAATAAACATTTCGATAAACGCGAGGTTTTAAAACGTGATTATGAAAAATGGTATCACCCATCATATGGAAAAAGGGGAAGATTGACTAAGTTATTGGGTGCTAGTTCAAAGTTTTATACTTTGCGTACACCCCATAATGCACAGCCATTTCTAAAACGTACTTTTGTTGATTTATGGGAAAAATGTGGAGAGGAATTAACAGCTATGTCGGCACATAGATTTAGAAGTAATGATGATTATACTCCTGAATTAATCAGGACTTGGCAGATATGCAATTCAGATTTTAATGCCTATAATACTTATCAAGATACTAAAATGTTTCCGTTGCTTATCAAATCAAAAAAAGCAGTTGAGGCGGTGCGCGAACAAAAATATGCTTTGGTTTGCTTGAATGATAATGTGCATATCCGCAACTATGAGGATTTAATGCATAATCTTAAATCTTCTTTCGACCATATCTTACCTGAAAAATCAAGTTTTGAACTTTAAGATTCAAGCTCAAATGTACCGTTTAACGCGTCAAATTCGCCTCGTTTTACAGCTCAAATACTGATTTTTCTGGAAATAGAGTTTCTAAAAAGGGTTTTATTCTTGCTCTATCTGCATCTGTAGAATATTCCGTATCATTTAAGCAAAATAACTTTGGATCAAAACATTCGATGGTTTTCATGAAATCTGGTCGATGAACGCGTATGCGACAAGACTCATTACGACTCGCAAAACGAAGGTGACCACGCTTTTTAGCCAAGGCATAAAATTGAAAAATAATGCGCTGAATATCGTTTGCATTTCGAAAGCGATTATGTAGAGTTGCCTGGAAATCCTCTGCAAACTCCTCTTCAATCACTTTCCTAAAATCTTCTTTCAAATACGCATCTATATTATGATGTAAGACACCAGGATAAGTCTTATTAAACCTATTTCTGATGAGTCGAAGTGCATTATAAATACTTCTACGATAGTTATTTAGATTTTTTTTGTAGCGCATTTTGAATTTTAATTCCGTTTCTAGCATAAATTGATATTGCAAGCGCACAATTGGAAAACCCGTTTTCTCCTTGAAAAAGAAAGAGGGTTCAAGGTCTGCATGCACAAACATATCATCATTAGCATATAAAAAACGAGGTGCTAAATCAGGAATTTTGTACAAAAAAAGCTCGATGATTACCGAATTAAAGCAAGGTAGTATTTCCTGCGGTAAGATGTCTTTATGATCGATAATTTCGATTTTAGGATGATTTTCATCTAACCAGTGAGGTTTTTGATTATCCGTAATGATGAATATTTTTCGAATCCAGGGTAAATGTTTTTCAACTGAGCGAAGTGAGAATTTAAGTTCATCATTTGACTCATATCTACCAGCCGTATCGGGCTTTGTAAACTTACTTGAGTCCGATATCACCGAGAATTTTTTGCTCAACCACACAGGATCGTTACCATCAACCCACAAATACACTAAATCGATTTCGTTTCCAGAATAAACCATGTCTTTTTTTGAAATTTCGCACAAAGATACAATTTTATAGTGCTTCTTGCTTTTTATACTCAAGAAATGTTTAACTTTGTTAGTTTTTTATGTAATCGTCTAACACAACCGTATAAGTTAGATTATACAAAATACAAGCAAAAAAACAATTAAATTGATAATGAACTATAAAGCATCTATTATAATTTCAGTCTACAGAAATATATCAGCACTTAATATTGTGTTGGATTCTCTGCGTAATCAAACCGAAAAAAACTTTGAAATTATTGTCTCAGAAGATTCTGAATACGAAGAGATGAAACGATACCTTTCTACCTATCCTTTTGAGAATGATTATCAGCATCTAACGCATGAGGATAAGGGTTGGCGTAAAACCAAAGCACTTAATAATGCGATTCGTCATGCAAAGGCAGATTGGTTGATTTTTGTAGATGGTGATTGCATGTTACATCCTCGTTTTGTAGAAATGCATGTTCACTATGCCGATGAGCATACAATTTTATCAGGAAGAAGGGTAAAGTTAAACGAGAAAAGTACTAAAAAGATTGAACAACAGCCAGATTTTAAATTGCGGGGATTATTCTCTAAATTGTTTTTTAAACAGATATTCGGAATATCTAAAACGGCTTATCTAGAAGAGGGTTTTTTCTTTCCACCTACAAATCCTCTTCATTTTATCGCTAAAAAGCGCCGTACGAGCTATATTTTAGGGTGTAATATGTCATTTTCAAAACAAGCTATCTATGCTATCAATGGCTTTGATGAATGTTTTACAGAACCGTCAGTAGGAGAGGATACAGATATAGCATGGCGGTTTAAAGCTGCTGGTTATCAGATCAAATCATTGCGTAATTTAGCTATACAGTATCACTTGCATCACCCGCAAAATTGGATGTATAGTCAGAAAAACCACGATATAATGGAAGCAAATAAGGCTAAAAATCTATATGTTTGTCAAAAAGGCTTAACCATTTAAAGTCAGTAATTAATTAATACAGAATCAGCGTCCACCATGAAAAAAATATTGTATCTATCTATATTATTTGCCAGCTTGAGTGCTGCTATTTTTGCTCAAGAAAAGGTTTTATCTCAAACCGAATCCTATTACGACTTTTTGGCATTAGATGGTTTTACTGAAAGGAATTATCTAAATTTCAGAACCTTATCAGATTCAAAATGGGTTATTCATAATCCTTCTGCTGCTATTTGGGGTCAAGATGCACCCATTTTCAATTCAACTAAAGGCAAGCACTTCAAAGTTTATAATCCAGAACTCTACCTTTCTTATAATGGCAAAACTCCTCATGGACAGAATGATGGTTTGCTATGGCAAGGACGCGGTTTAAACGCCTATTTTTCAGCTGGAGTTCGCTTTGAGCGAGCTGGTTTTGAGATTACTTTGAAACCTGAAATCAGCTTTTCTCAAAATAGAGCTTTTGCGCTGATGCCATCTGCATATCAATCTGATTTATATAAAGATGAGGCTAAAATCTATGGCTATTATGGTTTAAGAAATTTAGATGCACCACAGCGTTTCGGTGATAAAGCTTTTGTTGATTTTGGTTTGGGAGATTCAGAAATTCGCTATAGCTATAAATCTTTTACCGTTGGTTTGAGCAATCAATATATATGGATGGGACCCGCAAAGTTGAATCCGATTTTGCACTCCAACCACGCGCCATCTTATTTGCATTTTGATATAGGTGTGCGACCCGTTACGATCAAAATCGGTAAAGTGGACTTTGGTAAGCTGGAGGCTCGTATGCTTGTAGGGCAGCTCAAAGAGTCGAACTATTTTGATACAATTCCTGATAATAACTCCCGCTTATTTACAAATTTGTCCCTAGCCTATGCACCCTCTTTTCTAAAGGGGTTTACCGCTTTTGTGAATAGAAACTTCCTCTGTCCATGGGAATGGAACTCCCTCTTTTCAGTAGGAGATTTGATTTATATACCAGGCAATATGCATGGCGGCAGGGATGTGTGGGACCAACGAGCCTCTCTCGGTTTCAATTATCTTTTTCCAAAATCTGGCTTTGAAGTATATACCGAAATTGGTATCAATGATTATAGTCCAGGTGTTGATGGCTATATCCGCTACCCTTTTCACTCTTTGGTTTATACCTCAGGAATGCGTAAATCCGTAGCGTTTAGGCTTTTCAAACAAGATATGCGTGGTGAGTTATTGCTTGAAGTGAGTAATCTGGAGATGTCGCAAGATTTTCAATTCCAATGGTCATCGACTTTTTATTCGCATGGACAAATTGTGCAGGGGTATACGAATCGCGGACAATGGCTGGGTGCGGGTAATGGTACAGGAGGAAATAGTCAGTACTTTAGCTTTACTGCCTATCATACTAAAGGAAACTTTAAATTGTATGCTCATCGCATGAATCCCGATAATGATTATATCTACCAATTTTCTATAGGAACAGTCAATGACCCTGAAGATAGGGGAAATGCTAATTATATAAAAGATTTTAAAGCAGTGATAGCTTTAGGTCTGAATAATACCTATTTTATACATCCCAAATTATCACTTTATGGTGGATTAGGCGTCTATATTGAACACAATCCACTGTATAATTCCATTAGCTGGGAAGAAACACGTAAACTACCTTCTTTGCGATTAGAAGCAGGATTGACCTATAAACTATAGAATATCATAGGTTTTTCACTTCTTCTTCTATTTCCGATATTAGCACTTTTAATCTCCTGATAATCAGGGTGTAAATTTCTATTTATGCTTCTTTTGTGCTAGTCTTATAGTTTTTTTGCTCAGTATAGTAAGTATTATTCCTTAATCGTGCTAGCAGCTGTGCCTTATATCTTTGCATCTTTGTCTACTGAATTAGAAATCAACTAAAAACAATACTTTACACAAAAGAAATCAATTATGAAGAAAAAACTTACTGCATTCATCTTGTTTGTGTTCGTAGCTTCGGCTTATACGTTTGCGCAAACCTATGAACCATTTGTGATCATTGACTATAAAGATGGTGACAAAATGGAAAGAAAAGAATTAACCCTCCTTGGTGGAGAAGTATCGATTATCAATAATCAGTTTAAAGTATCTTATGTTAATGACCTTGCAAATGAGCGACTACAAACCTTTAATTTTGATGATGTAAAAAAGGTGAAGTTCGAAAATCGTGAAAGAACATCTGTAAAAGGTGTTCGAGAATCAGAACTAATGCATGCTTTTTTGGATAATTCGTCTACCCTAAGATTGAAATCAGAGTTATTATTAGACCTCGTGAGTATTTACAATGCGCAAGGAGCCTTGGTATATCAAGCAGTTGTGAATGATTATGAAGCAGCGATTGATTTCAGTGCTATGTCACAAGGTGTGTATATCATCCGCAGTGGTAATGAAATTGTGAAATTTGTAAAATAATCATCCTTTTTATCTATTAACATCAAAAATAAAAAACATGAAGAAATATATATACCTACTGATTGCGCTTATTATGACAGGGATGATGCTGCAAGCACAAGAGCGCACGATGAAAATCAATGGAAGTAAAATTAGCCTCAAAAAAGATTTTAATTACACCTTAACTCCATCAGGTGAAAATAAGGAGAATATACAATTAAAGGAAGGAAGCATCACGAAAGCGACTTATCCCATGCCTGTTGAATTGAAAAATACGACGGGAGAAACGACTAAATATACACTTCATCTTATTAATCCAGGTACTCAAAAGGTATCTATTGTTCGAATCATAAACAGGCATTTAGGTTTAGGTTCAGCAGCTTCTAAAGAATTTGTTGATAATGCGCCATCCTTGTTAGGAGAGAATTTTGATTTCGAGGATGTAAGGGCGTTTTATAGAGAGTTAATTGGGGCGGGAGCAACGGCTGAATATGAATCTGATAATCCAAAAGAAGTGATATTTTTTGACCCACGTGATGGGTATGATTACCGCGTTGTCAAAATTGATGGAACTACTTGGCTTGCTGATAATTTAATGTTTTTACCAGCAGTTTCTGGTACGAATAATTTATCAGAAACCAACCCTCAATATTATGTTTATGATTATGAAGGTGATGTTTTGACAGATGCAAAAGCAACTGATAATTACAAGACTTATGGTGTGCTCTACAATCGTAAGGCTGCCCTGAGCGCTTGTCCAGAAGGATGGGAATTACCAAGTAATATTAATTTTGCTGATTTGCGTGATTTTTTAGGTAATAACCTGACTGCTTATACTAAATTACGTGATTATGACGATCAGTATTGGGAATCCTTCTTGTCAACAGCGACCAATGAAGTAGGATTTAATGCTCTTCCTGGAGGTAGTTTAGAAACCTTTAATAATCAGTTTTTTGCCTTAGGTTATAATGCTGCTTGGTGGACTAATACTTCAGGAGTTGATAGTAAATCTAATCCTTATTATTCAGGTTTTATGTTGAGTAATGAAGACGAAGAAGCTTATTTCTTTACAACTACTCGTCCTGATGGTGCTTATGCGGTGCGTTGTATTCAATCTAAACCCAATATTACTGTAAATACTTTTACTGATTATAGAGATGGTACAGAATATAAATATGCTCAATTAGGCGATGATGAGTGGATGTTGGAAAATGTAAGCTATTTACCTGAGCTTCACCATGAAGATGATGCAAGTTCTTTAGAACCAAGATATTATGTATATGGTGTTGATACTGGTGTACCCGAAGAAGGTATAGGTTCACATTACCATAATTTGTATGGTAGTCTGTATAATAAACAAGCAGCCGAGTTGGCTTGTCCTGTTGGTTGGCATGTACCAACTGTGGCAGAATGGGAAGCTTTATTTGATTATATAGGTGGAACTGAAAATAATGCCTTCAAACTAAAATCTATAGAAGGATGGCAAAATGATGGTAATGGTGAGGATTTCTATAAATTTAATGCCCTACCAGGAGGTATGAATGACCATGGAGAGTTTAGTGGAGCAGGTTATAGTGGTTATTGGTGGGCTGACGCTGAGCATTCAGCTATGTACTTCATGGGTTATAATAGTAATAATATTGAATATTATGATGATGGTTTAGATGTAGGTGGTTCACTTCGTTGTGTGAAAGATAAAGGTGATGAGATTTCCTATCGAGTTATTGTAACTGATTTTGGTTCTATAAGTGAAACGGCATTTGTAGCAACGCTTATAAACACAGCAGGTGTTGAGCAGCGCGATGCGGAGAAAATATATGCAAAATTTCCACCTGCGATCGTTGCTAAAGGTTTAGACTTTGAAACTGCCAGAGCTTTATACAGAGCTTTGTATGA
>CAYVWK010000006.1:16508-36334 GCA_964455235.1 uncultured Paludibacter sp. | reverse complement strand
TTAAAAATATATAATAACAATAATAATTTTAATAAAGAGTAAAATGAAAATTCAAGCAAACATGTTAGTATCAACAGAATATCAATTATTTGTTGATGGAGAAACAGAAAATGATCAATTAGAGTTGATGGAGACAGCAACTAAAGAGCAACCCATGACTTATATTCATGGTATAGGTATGATGTTGCAAAAATTCGAGGAAGAGTTATTTGGACTTGCAGCTGGTGACAAATATGAATTTACTATTCCAATGGAAGAGGCATACGGGCCATACGAAGAAGAGAATGTATTTGATTTAGATCGTTCTATCTTTGAAATCAATGGCAGTTTAGATACTGAAGTTGTATTTCCAGGCAATTCAGTTCCTTTGATGGATGCAGAAGGAAATCGCTTAAACTCTGTTGTTTTAGAGGTTACAGACAGCTATGTGAAAGTAGATTTAAACCATCCTTTTGCTGGTGAAAACCTACACTTCAAAGGCTCTGTTTTAGAAGTTAGAGAAGCTACATCAAAAGAAATTGAAGATATCTTGGGCGTAGGTACAGGTTGTAGCGGTTGTGGATGTGGCGGCGACCATGACCACGATCATGAAGGTCATCATCATCACCACGGAAATGGTGGATGTGGCTCTGATTGCGGATGTAATTAATAAATACAAATCAAATTTTCTCTTATGTCAAATACGATAGGTACAATATTTAGGTTCACCTCCTTTGGCGAGTCGCATGGCAAAGGCATCGGAGGTATAGTAGATGGTTGTCCTCCAGGCATTCTGTTAGATGAAGCTTTCATTCAAAGCGAATTAGACAGAAGAAAGCCAGGTCAGTCATCCATTTCTACTCCCAGAAAGGAGGATGATCAAGTGGAGTTTTTATCGGGTGTTTTTGAAGGAAAAACAACAGGCGCTCCCATTGCCTTCATCATCTGGAATCAAAATCAGCGTAGTCAAGACTACTCGCATCTCAAAGATGTGTATCGTCCATCGCATGCTGACTACACATACCAGCAAAAGTATGGCATCAGAGATTATCGAGGTGGTGGACGTAGCTCCGCACGTGAGACAGCAGCCCGAGTTGTTGCTGGTGCTATTGCTAAACTTATTTTGCAAGAAATGCAGATTAGCGTACAAGCTTACACCTCGCAAGTTGGTCCCATTGCAGTAGTGCAATCCCCTGAGCTATTGGATTTATCTCAAACAGAAACGAATATTGTTCGTTGTCCAGAACCAGAAACTGCCGATCGAATGATTAGCTATATCGAATCTCTCAAAAAGGAAAGAGATTCGACAGGAGGCACTATCACTTGCATGGTGAAAGGTGTTCCTGTTGGCTGGGGTGAACCTGTCTTTGATAAACTGCATGCACGTTTAGGATCTGCGATGCTAAGCATTAATGCAGCACATGGCTTTGATTATGGTAAAGGTTTTCAGGGTGTCGAACTGAAGGGTTCAGAACAAAATGATTCCTTTATCGTGAAAGATAGCAAAGTTACCACTAGCAGCAATAATTCTGGTGGCATTCAAGGCGGTATCAGCAATGGAGAAAACATCTATTTCAGGGTGTTATTTAAACCTGTAGCAACTATTTTTCAAGAGCAGCAGACAATTGATACTAACCATGAAGCTATTATGCTTAAAGCTCGTGGGCGACATGACCCTTGTGTACTTCCTCGTGCTGTTCCTATCGTTGAGGCTATGGCAGCTATAACGTTGGTTGATTTATATCTTCTAGCAAAAGCGACCAAACCATCTTTGTAGTAGCATAACAATTACAAAACAATATCAAGCAGCCTGAATATTCAGTTTCATAACTCCTCAATAAATCAGAGCTGCTTGATATTCACAACACAACCATACTACAAAACTAACTTAGAACAAACAAATCTTTGTAACAAAATTGGCTATTTTTACGATATATACACCAGTCTCTAAGTGATGTATTTGATGTTTTCCTTTATCCATGAAGCTATTGTATAGCTGCTTTCCTAACAGATTATAAATCTGAACTTCACTGCCCGACTCCACATCGACAATAATTGATTTATTATCCACAAACACCTTGGTATTAGCTTCATTAGAGGAATGAACTGAGGTTAAATCAAACTGATACTCAGTCACATTTTTGATACCAGGCGCATTGGAAAAATACGCTTCTAATGTTCCATATACAAGTATCTTCTTATTGAAGTTACCTGCATTATCTTCCAAATTCAATGCATCCCTAATGCTTCCTTTAGGCAACTGAACACCTACCATTTTACTGAGATCTTGCTCATTCTCTATATCCGCAATAGCAATAGCTGTCTGCCCCACAAAAGGTAACTCATTCTTTACGATGGTCAAATTTCCATTTGTATTACCTTGGGTCGGAATACCTACAATGTATCCTTGTACCCAGTATTTACTAGAAGACGCATATCTATTATTCAATGCTTTTACATCTGAAACGAGGAAAGGATTATTCTCTGTACCTTCTCCAACCAAGTTCGTAGCTGAACCTAATAGTTCAATCTCAATTCCTAATGCTGAATTGGAACTAATAACCAAAGTAGCAATATCTGCTTTCGCAACATAAGGTTCATAACTGATGGTTATCTCCTTGTTATCAACTATCCCATCAACAGGGATCAAGCTGGTTTCACTTAATTTAAAACTAAGAGCATCTTTTCCCTTTAAAGCTAGCATAATATTGGATTTTAAATTAGCTCCTTTGACCGTAAGGGTAGCTGTGCATTTACCTCCTGCATAGGTTTTAAAATCAGTAAATGTTCTTTCTACAGAAAGTAATGCCTTGCTTTCCAAACCTACTTTTAATATGTAAGATGCACTTGCCATGCAATAGTCCACATCCTCATAACTACCCTCTTTCTGCAGAGCTTGAATTTTTGTAGTTCCTATAGACAGCACTTTCACTTCACCTGTTTTAGCATCTACAGTAGCTACTTTTGGGTTTGAACTACTATATGTGATATCCGCTATTTTATTGTCTGTTAAGGCTGAAATAACAAAATTAGCATTCCCAACATATTTAGTGATGGTATCAGACACTTGAAAATGAAGATTAGATGATATACAATTAGACTCACCGCCTAAAATCTCTATGTCATGTAAATACACTGTTTTACTAGCAGCAGTTAAACGTAATCGTGTTGGCACATCTAGATTAAGATTGAAGCTAAAAAGTTTTCCTTCAGCAGATATATTATCAATAACACAAAGATTTGTCCATGTGTTATCCTTATAATACTGTAAACTAATCTCACGATCCTGAGCTCCAGCCACAAGTCCTAATTTAACAATAGATACTGATGGCACTTCAGGTAGCTCAACGACACCATCTGTCTCACGAATTTGAATACGGCCTACAGAGCACTCTTCACGTGCTACAGCACCACTAGCCACGATGCAATTAGTTAGTATCACATCACCCGTAGAGGAACCGACAGCTATAGTTTGCGTGTACTCTCCATATTTTGTACGATTTGTCCAATCTTGAATATCTTCACTTATATAGATAGATTGAGCTGTAACAATAATTGATGATACTATCATCAAAGATAAACATACGATTTTTTGTAATAAACTGTTATAATTTTTCATTTTGATAGGTTTAAAAAAGTTTAGAAATTAATATAATACATGTACCGCCAATTTAAATTAGTAAGGAGGTGAACGAGTAGATTCAATCTCTACCTCTACATGGGAATATTTACGAATCTGGCATAGCATAATGATTTATTTTAAAAATTTACAGTGCAAAAGTATCGGATAAAAAAATATAAGAGTACGCAAAACGTACAAACTTGAAAGCGATGGCTAAAGTTTTTACGATTTACCTTTTGCGCACATGAAAGAGGTGATTTTTGAAGATTTGCGCAGTTTAAATACTCCATGCAAATCGTAAATAGCAATAAATTTTACCTTTTGCAGACTAATCAACTTTAATTCATGTAGAAAAAACTATAAATCATAGATGAATTTCATTTAATTGCTTACTTTTGCACACTTAAAGTATAAATTTACAATCTATATCACTTAGATACATTACAAATCATCAATCTAATCTACTTAGATTTGAAAAAAGAATTAGATATGAAAAATAAGTATACTGATTTAATAGAGCAAACTTTTGAATTTCCTAATGAGGAATTTAATGTAGTGGACAATAATCTTGAATGGTTTGATATCCCTTTAATGGATATCATCAAACAATATGGGACGCCATTACGCATTGCTTATCTTCCTAAAATTGGAGATAACATACAGAGAGCCAGAAGGATGTTCAATGTAGCAATGGCTAAAGTTGATTACGATGGTGAATATCATTATTGTTATTGCACAAAAAGTTCACACTTTTCATTTGTCTTAGAAGAAGTCTTAAAGCATGGTGTTCACCTTGAAACCTCCTCAGCTTTTGACATCAACATCATAGAAGCAATGCATGAAGAGGGAAAACTTAACAAGGACACATTTATAATTTGCAATGGATTTAAGCGACCTCAATATGTTGAAAACATCCAAAACCTTATACGTCAGGGATATACAAATGTCTTACCTATACTTGATAATAAGTTTGAATTAGATTTACTTAAAACAAACTTTGACCATCCAATCAATGTAGGTATTCGCATTGCTTCCGAAGAAGAACCTAAATTTAGCTTTTACACTTCACGATTAGGCATTCGATACAAAGATATTATACCTTATTATAATAGTCATATTGCGCCCAATCCCAATGTCAAATTAAAGATGCTTCATTTCTTTATTAATACAGGGATTAAGGACACAGCCTACTATTGGAATGAATTAAGTAAAGCTATCAATCTATATTGTGAAATAAAAAAAGTTTCTCCTGACTTAGAGTATTTGAATATAGGGGGAGGTTTTCCAATTCAAACCCATTTAGATATGGCTTATGAATACGAATATCTTGCGGAAGAAATAGTGGCACAAATTAAGACTATTTGTGAACGTCATGATGTTCCTGAACCTGACATTTTCACTGAATTTGGATCCTATACTGTAGGTGAAAGTGGAGCGATGCTTTACTCTATTGTTAATCAAAAACAACAAAATGACAGGGAGTTATGGAATATGATAGATTCATCTTTCATGACAACTTTACCAGACACTTGGGCTATTAATCAGCGTTATGTGTTCTTAGCAATTAATAATTGGGACTCGGAATATGAACGTGTTAATTTAGGTGGCCTGACTTGTGACAGCGAAGATTTTTATAATGCAGAGGTGCACTCTAATGCTATCTTTTTGCCTAAAATGCAGGAAAATAGAGAGCAGTATATTGGTTTCTTCCATACTGGTGCTTATCAAGAGTCATTGGGAGGATTTGGGGGGATTCAACATTGCTTAATACCTGGGCCTAAGCTCGTTATCATAGATAAAGATGAAGATGGGGAGTACTTTACCAAGCTATTTGCCAAAGAGCAAAGCTATAAGTCAATGTTAAAAATACTAGGATATTAATCAAGCTTTTCCGTGTGCTATCCTATGATTTTTCAAGGGATTAGCATACATTTCGAGAATTTTTGATTTTAAGAAATCAATATCCTTATGTGCTAAGTCAATTTTAGCTATTTGCTGTTCGAGGTATTTTTCAAAATTTAATTTATCCATTAAAGAATATTCTTTATGATAAATGGGTTTCTCATTCAATAAATCGAATGCAATTTTATTAATCTTATAGATTGTATAGTTTGCATGAATTCTAGAATCAATTAAAGCTGCTATAGCTGAAACCAATTCGTTCCGATTTTGTGCGCTAGGAACCAAATCCATAATCTCATTAGAAATCTCGCCTGTAATTCTATATTCAACACGTCCTTTAAATCCCATGACACCAACCTTCATATTCAACAAATCATCAGCTGGTGATTTTTTATATTCAGGATTATCTCTTTTTTGTTGAAATTCTTTTGCTTTCAGATAGTCACATGGGTCATATTCATAAGATATGCTTAAAGGATTTATATGCAGTGCAGCTAAATTCTCAGCAAAGGTCTCATATTCACCACCCATATTCAACATTTTCAGCAAACTTTCCTGCGTTCTATCATCAGCATCTTTCGCACGGCCTTCTCGCTGAGCAATCCAAATAGACTGATTTCTGCTATTTATTGTATGAGCAATATACGCTGACATCAATTTAGAGCCTTCAAGCATCTGCTTGGCAGTCAAGCTCCTACGCACAATAAAACTTTTGTTAACGCGCACCAAATCTTCTATCCAAGGATAAATCAGCAAATTATCACCTATAGCTACCTCCGTAGAATCAAATCCATTTTGCAGAAGTTTAAAACACAACAATGTAGCATCTAATATAATATCTCTATGGTTGGATATATAGAGATAGGATTTATCTTCTTCAATATTCGTAAATCCTTCTAGGTTAACACCCTTAGTTACAGTATCTTCGAGATATTGAAGAAAAGGGGATATTAAGGTCTTTTGAAACTCCTGTACATTTTTAATTTGCAAGATTCGCTCCTTCAAAACATCTTTAGGGATTAGAGGATAAATCGTGCTCAATAGATTCATAAATTGCTTATCTTGCGTTAATCGCTCAAGAGCAACAATTATTTCATCCTGATTATATGATCGAATCGAATCAAAACTCATTTAATATTATTTTATTTAAACAAAAAGCTTAAAAATATAAAGTATGCAGGAGCAGCCAGCAACATACTATCAAAGCGATCTAGCAAGCCCCCATGTCCAGGCATAATTTCACCAGAATCTTTTACTTCTAATGTGCGTTTTAACAAGGATTCCATCAAATCACCTAAGGTACCAGAATACACCATTATTTGAGAGATGATAATCCAATTCAATAAGGATATTTCAGTAATAAATAGGGATAAAACATAGCCTGCAACCATGGCTGCTAAAGCACCGCCTATAAATCCTTCCCATGATTTTTTAGGAGAAACTCTCTTGAACATTTTATGTTTGCCAAAGTTAACTCCTGCTAAGTATGCACCTGTATCATTAATCCAAATGATACAGAACATAGCGATTACAAATAATTTATTTGAGGCTCCAAAATTATAGATAAAATTTAAAAGAGCAAAGGGAAGAGCAATAATGATTTGTCCAAGTAAGAAATAAGCCCAATTATTAATTGGATTTCTCTTCTTTCTGAACAGTTCAATAACAAGTATTCCAACTACGTAAAACCCATACAATGAGTATATTGGAAAGTTTAACTGTATTGAAACATCTAAAAAAGAAAGGGTAAAAAGTAAAAGTGCGCCCAGCATTCCTACGACTGGTATTACTTCAATATTTTCCTGTTTGTTGGTTATAGAATGAAACTCCTTAACAGACCATGCGCTAATAGCAGCAAAAACAAGGGCAAACACATAGGGGTGAACCAATATAGAGCCAATGATTAAAACTACGAATAAGATACCGCTTAAGGTTCGTTTTACAAAGTTATTCATGATCTGAAGTTTGGTTATTATTCTGAGCCATCAGCTCATCATGTCGTGTTGACCAAGGTCTAGCACCAAATATCTTTTCTAAATCATCTGAAAAAATCACCTCGCGCTCTAAAAGCAATTCAGCCAACTGTTTATGTCCCTCTTTATTTTGATCTAGAATTTCTTTCGCTCTTTTATACTGCTCTGCAACAATTTTTTTAGCTTCTGTATCAATTAATTCAGCTGTTTTTTCGCTATAGGGTTTCGTAAAACCATAGTCAGATTGACCAGATGAATCATAATAGCTTAAATTAGGCAGTTTATCGCTCATACCAAAATATGCTACCATAGCATACGCACGTTTGGTAACTCGCTCTAAATCATTGATTGCTCCTGTAGATGTTTGATTGAGGAACAACTCTTCGGCAGCGCGACCACCTAAAGTAGCACACATTTCATCTAGAATATGTTCTTTTGCTGTTAATTGACGCTCTTCTGGCAGGTACCAAGCAGCACCCAAAGCCTCACCACGCGGAACTATCGTTACCTTTATCAATGGGTTAGCGTGCTCTAACATCCAGCTAATCGTAGCGTGACCAGCCTCATGGTAGGCAATCGACACTTTCTCAGTTTGCGTGATGATTTTAGTTTTCTTTTCTAAACCACCCACAATTCTATCCACTGCATCCAAAAAATCTTGCTTTTCTACGAAAGATTTACCTTTTCGTGCAGCTATCAAAGCAGCTTCATTACATACATTGGCTATATCTGCACCTGAAAAACCAGGCGTTTGTCTAGCTAAAAACTCAACATTAACAGTCTCGTTGATTTTAATAGGACGAAGATGTACATTAAAAATCTGTTGACGTTCATGAATATCAGGTAAATCAACATGAATCTGGCGGTCAAAACGACCAGCGCGTAATAAAGCTTTATCTAGAATATCAGCTCGGTTGGTAGCAGCCAAAATAATCACACCACTATTTGAGCCGAAGCCATCCATCTCTGTTAGCAGCTGATTCAAGGTATTTTCACGCTCATCATTACTACCCATATTAGGATTTTTACCACGTGAACGACCCACCGCATCTATCTCATCAATAAAGATAATACTAGGAGCTTTTTCTTTTGCTTGGCGGAACAAATCTCGCACACGAGATGCCCCTACCCCTACAAACATTTCCACAAAATCAGAACCAGACATGGAGAAGAAAGGCACATCGGCTTCACCAGCAACAGCTTTAGCTAAAAGGGTTTTACCAGTTCCTGGAGGGCCAACAAGCAAAGCTCCTTTTGGTATTTTACCACCTAATTCTGTATATTTTCCAGGATTTTTCAGGAAAGACACAATCTCTTCAATCTCTTGCTTTGCACCAGCCAATCCAGCAACATCTTTGAAAGTCACTTGATGCTCTGAATTACCTTTGTCAAATAACTGAGCCTTAGATTTCCCAACATTGAAAATACCACCTGGTCCACCACTACCACCCATTTGTCCTGACATTCTTCTCGTCATAAACACAAAGAACAGAATCAGTAACAAGAAAGGAAGTACGCTGATTAGGAACATTTCCATATAGTTTTTATCCTCTATATAGGACACCTTCTCAAATTCAGCTTCTTGAATAAACTCATCGAATCTATCAGTACTCGGGATTTTCACAGATACTTTTCTATCTTTTTTATAGAGCTCACTTTTCTCTCCAAAAACAGTATTTATGCTATTTTCATCATCTACAACAACAGCTTCTGCTGTATTTTTATTGACAGAAACCTCAATACTCTCTATATGTCCATCCAGTACATATTGCTGAAATTCGGTATAATACGGAAGTTTTTTAGCTGTTTCTCTATCACCAAACAGTTGAGGAGCTAACAAAACTGCTATAATCAAAAAATAAATCCAAAATATATTGAATACAAATTTTTTCCCTTTTGATTTTTTGGGAGGAGGAGTGTTTGTTTTCTTTTTATCCATACTTAATTCAAATTATCAATCTTTTTTAACTCAGCATCAGCCCACAAATGTTCGATATCGTAAAACTGTCGGATAGAGCGTTGAAACACATGGACGATGATATGTCCGTAGTCCATCGCAACCCACTCAGCATTCTCTTCACCATCCACAGCATAGGGCTTAACGCGCATTTGCTCATTGACATAATCTTTAATAGATTCCGAAACTGCTCGCACATGCGTATTTGAATCACCTTCACATATCACGAAATAGCTACAAGGAGCATCTTTCAGTTGATTCATATCTACTACAACAATTTCCTTCCCTTTTCGTTCTTGAATACCTTCTACTATTTTATTGATAATCATTTCTTTGCTGATATCTTTTGCTGAAAATTATTATTTAATGCAATCTTTTTAAACATGCAAATATAGTCTAAAATAAAGACTCATGAAAGAGCTTTTATTTTAAAATTCACTAAGGATGTAATTATCAAAAAACAATCCCATTCAATTCATAGGTAATTTTATGACATTATGTCATAAAACAGTTGATTTAGCAAAAAAAATCCGGCACAATAAAATTGCACCGGATTTTTCTATATATATAATACGTATCTTATTTTACGATAGATTGGAAAGTAGCATCACTCCAGAATTTTGAGAATTCAAGGTCGCTAGCAGCTTTTGCAGCCATAGAGCTATCTTTACCAATAGATGTTTTCAAGTTAGAATAAACACCATCTTTATCATTTGTACGAGCAGCAACTACAGCAGTCAAATAAGAAGTTGTAGCATCTGGTTCTTTTACAGAAGCAAGTGTATTTTTAGCTGCATTATATTCTTTATTAAGAATTTGAGTTAAAGCAGCGTTATTAGAGCTAACACCTTCCATAGTTGATTTAGCTTTTGCATAATCACCAGTAGCAACATAGTAAGAGCCTTGAGCATTTTTCAAGTTACCAGTTGTGCCAGCAGCTTTACCAAAGTATTGATTAGCTTTATCATTTTCGCCTTTAGCTAATGCGCAAAGGCCAGCATTGAAGTTAGCATCTGCATCGTTAGCATTGATTTGAAGTGATTTGTTGAATAGAGCAGCAGCCTCATCAACTTTACCTTGTTGGTATTTTACAACACCTAAGTTGTTATAAGTTCTGATATCTGAACCATAAAGGCTAGTCGCTTTTTCGTAGATAGCAGCTTTTTCATCTAAATTATCAGTTAAAGTAGCAGCATAAAGCAATTCTTCCACAGTTAATTCAGAAGCATTCTCTTTTGCTAATTTAGCAATTTCTGCATCAGATTTACCTGTAACTTTCACCATCAATTTAAGCTGAGAACGACGAAGTTGAGGTAATACTTCATCAGCAATTTGTTTGAAAGCTGCTGATAAATTTTTGATTTCACGTTCACGTTGTTCTGGATCTTGATACATAGAAAGAACACGTAAAATAAGCTGTTTGTCTTGAATGTTAGACTCTTCCATCAATTTTTGGAAACCATCCCAGTCTTCTGGAGTAAATCTTGATTCGATAGTCAAAGGAGATTTAATTTTCTTCAATTCAGCATTTAAGAATTTCTCTGTCTCTTTTTGACGTTTTTCAGCTAAGTTAGTATTCAATGCTAATGCACCATCAGGAGAAGCATAAGCAGAAACTTGTAAAGATTCAACTGATTTATTCAACGCTTCTTTTGCATCAACAATAGTTTTAGTTAAAGCTTTGATATCGTCTGTTGAAGTTTCTGATTTTCTTACAGTTGATTGTTGGATAAGGAATAAAATTTCAGCTTCTGTCATTTCCATGATGTCACGCTCAAATTTATCAGCGATTAAAGCTGAACCTAGATTTTCTGATTGTAATAATTCAGAAGTTGAGATAACGCCATCAGCAACTTTTACAGGTTGCAATTCGTAATTTTTCTTTTTAACAGCGACATCAAACTCTAAAAATAGTTCTGATACAGCCATTGCTGGTACGTAATCGAATGATACGTCTAGCGTGTAAGTGCCACCACCTTTATAAGAAATAGTCTGGTCGTTACCAACCACTTTTTCACCTTGATAAACACCAGGAGTACCTTTTACAGACTCACCGTTGCTCATTTTCAACACAGGAGTAACAGTCACTACAGCGTTTTTATTGAAATACTTCACAGGGAATGTACCTGTAACAGTAGCATCTACTTTACCAGCTTTAGCTTCCAAAGGATTAGGAGTAGTAGTAAAATAGCTAGGGTCTAAATCACTCATATTCTTACATGAGCTGAAAAGAACTGCTACTAACAATGAAAGTCCAAATAATAATTGTTTTTTCATACTGAAATTCTTTATTAATTTATTGTTATTTATAGATTTTATTTTTTCTGAACCAAGCGCAAAGATACTGATTTCCTTTTAATTATCTATATTCGCTTTACTTTTTTTAGAAATTAATGGAGTTATTTGAAAAAAGCTTTAAAAATATCATTCCCATTCGCATAAATCAAAAGGGCAAATAATAAGAGCATTCCTGCTGTTTGTGCATACTCCATAAACCTATCGCCTGGTTTTTTACCTGTTATCATTTCATATAAAAGGAACATCACATGCCCACCATCTAAAGCAGGAATAGGCAAGAAGTTCATGAAAGCTAAAATAACGGAAAGCAAAGCCGTCATTGACCAGAACACCTGCCAATCCCATTTATCAGGAAACAATTTACCTATACTGCCAAAACCTCCAACCTGTTTGGAACCTTCTTTTGTAAAGACAATTTTGAACTGCTTCACATAGCTCGTCAGCGTTTCCCATCCTAAAGCTATACCTGCTGGAATAGCTTCAAAAAAACCATATTCTATTTTTTTAGTATCAAAATAATAATGAATGGGCTGCAGCAAAACTCCTAATTTTGCAGTTTCATCTAAAGCAAGTCGGGTCGTTAGCACCTCTTGTTGTCTATAAAAAGATAATTCTATCGTATCGCCTGCATGTGCTTCTAAGACTGGAACTATATCTTGATACATACTACAAGCTTCTCCATTAATTGCAACAATACTATCACCTTTTTGAAGAGCAGCGTATTCAGCAGGTGATCCAGCTTGTACATCTCCAATAACAAAAGGATAGCGGAAAGTAAGTAAATTCAACTCACCTGATTTTAAAATTTGTTGAGAAAAATCGCTAGGAAGGAGGATGTTATATAACTGATTATCATCACGTAAAACCTCAACATGCTGCTTTCCATCAATCAATACCTTTTCGATGAAATCCGCTTGTTTTTCAATCAATTCTCCATCAACACGTAAAACTTTATCCCCATGTTGAAAACCATTTTCCAACATAATAGTTGAGAACTGCATTCCATAATGCATATTTTCATAAGGAAGATATTCTTTTCCCCAAGTGAATAAGATACCTGCATAAATCACCATAGCTAATATGAAATTCACCAAAACTCCTCCTATAATAATAGGTAGTCTTTTCCATACAGATTGCGCTCTATATTCCCATGGTTGAGGAGCTTGCTCCATTTGCGTTTTATCCATAGACTCGTCTATCATTCCTGCAATTTTGCAATAACCCCCTAAAGGTAACCAACCAATTCCCCACTCTGTTGATTCTGGGTGTTTTCTCCAATCATCATCAGGAAGATTTTCAATACTCACAGCTTCCATGACAGGCTTTCCTTTGGCATCCATAACCTGCTGACCATCAGGAGTTAGTTTGGGTTGTTCATTTCCTAGGACGTTTTTCGCAAAAAATTTCACTTGCCATTTTCCATTGATTTTTTTGGCTCTTACAAGTGAAAATTTAGGATTGAAAAACATATAAAACTTTTCAACTCTTACTTTGAATAATCTGGCAAAAAAGAAATGCCCAAATTCATGTAAAAAAACCAAAATGGACAAGCTTAATATTAGCTGTAATGTTTTTATCAGAAATGTTTCCATTAATTCTATTTATTCTAATTTATAATTATTTTTTGATGAGTTCTCTCGTAAAACTCCTTGTTTCTTTATCTGTTTGAAAATAATCTTCCACCTTTGGATTAGGTATAAAAGGCATTTTCACCATGGCTTCTTCCATTAAATCACTCATTTGCAGGAAGGATATTTTTTCTTCTAAAAATGCTGCTACAGCTATTTCATTGGCTGCATTCAATATACAAGGCATGTTCCCGCCCTTTTCGATAGCATAATAAGCAAATGCTAAATTTCTAAATCGCTCTAAATCAGGTTTTTCAAAAGTAAACTGAGGAAACAGGCTAAAATCCAATCTCGGGAAATTCGTCTGTACCCTATCAGGATAAGTAAAAGCATATTGAATAGGCAATTTCATATCTGGAAGTCCTAATTGTGCTTTGATGGATCCATCTGTAAATTGCACCATCGAATGGATAATGGATTGTGGGTGCACCAATACTTCAATTTGATTATGCGGTACTCCAAAAAGCCACTTTGCCTCTATCATCTCAAAACCTTTATTCATCAGGCTTGCAGAATCAATCGTAATCTTAGCACCCATATCCCAGTTAGGGTGTTTGAGAGCTTGCGCTGGTGTGACTTTCTCCAAATCACTCCAATGATAGGTTCGAAATGGTCCGCCAGAAGCCGTCAATATCAGCTTTTCAATCTCATTATTACCTTCGCCCACTAAGCATTGAAAAATAGCTGAATGTTCAGAATCAACGGGAATAATACTTGCTTGATGCGTGATACACAGCTTATTAATGAGTTCACCTGCAACCACCAAAGTTTCTTTATTTGCTAAAGCTATTCTTTTTCCAGCTTTTGCTGCTTGAATTGTAGGCTGTAAACCTGCAAAACCAACCATTGCTGTCAGTACAAAATCAACTATCTCCATTTCAGCGACTTGCGCAATCGCTTCACTGCCTGCAAAAACCTTTATAGGCAAATCCGACAAAGCCTCTTTTAGTGTAGCATACTGATTTTCATTTGCTATTACAACTACTTCAGGTTGAAAAATACGTGCTTGCTGAATGAGTAAATCCACATTATTACCTGCAGTAAGGGCATACACTTCAAATAAATCAGAATGTTCTTGAATAACTTCAAGTGCCTGAGTTCCAATAGATCCAGTAGAACCTAATATGGCTATATGTTTCTTTGTTATAGTCAATGGATTTTAAAAAATAATCATTTCTTCCGGGTTGATGGCTTTACCTTGCTGCCAAAGTTCAAAATAAAAATGATTGCCCGTTTTCAGTTCTCTATCATCTCCCGTAAACGCAATCGCCTCGCCCGCTTTGACATAATCACCTACTTTTTTCAATAGTTGCGTATTAAACTTATAGATAGACAGGTAGTTTTCCTCATGCTGCACCTGCATCACCCAACCATAATCCAACGAATAGGAAGTATAAATGACAGTCCCAGATAACACGCTCACAACCGTTTCATGTGGCGTAGTCACCATGGAAATACCATAAGCTTTTTCTTTAGGATTGAAAGATGACGTAATCACCCCTTTCGTTGGTTTAAAAAACACAAATACGGATTTAGTTTCTTTACTAACTAAAGCTGATAGATTATATTTTTCCTCCTCCTCATATTTCTCCACAAATTCTCTTTCAGCTTTGGATTTTTCCATTAATACTTCTGCCCTATTTTCTAATGAAATAGAGTCTGAAAGAAGCAATGAATCTTTACTCAAATCACCTGTAACTATTCCTTTCACCATATCAAGATAGGTAGATTGAATCTCCATTTGATGTAAAAGTGAATCAATTTGAAGTGTTTTATTGATGATATCCAAGCGTTCATCGGGGTTACCATAACCAGGCAAATAGTATTTCAGAGGGGTATAAATAATGACTAGAGCAAGGAGAGTAAAAGTCAGAAAAATCAAAAAAGAAACATAAATAAAAACTGAAAAACGTGAAAGTCGTAAATACCAAGCTTCCTCCAAGGTGTTTTCGTTCATTATCGATACACGATAACGAAAACGCATCTTTTGAAGAAAACTATTCCACTTTCTATTTTTTCTGGTTTTCACTACTAAAAATTAATACGGGATTTTACTTAAATAAAGCATGCAAAAGTAATGTATTCTGATGGATATTCAAATAAAAAAGCTCAAACACACTTAATGTTTGAGCTTCTTAACAATTTGATTGACCTTTAAATAGCGTTTCCAATCATGAAAACAGCAGCTAAAGAAACAATAGCATACAATTCAGGGAATACTGCTAAAATCAAAGTTTTACCAAACACATCATAGCCTGAGCCAATGCCTGAAATACCATTAGCACAAACTTCACCTTGGCGAATAGCTGATAATAAACCAGTTAGGGCTAATGTAAGTCCAGCACCAAAAACAGCGGCTGCCGCTCCCCAAGTCATATCTGGCACAAGGTGTTTTTGCAATAAGAAATAGCCAAGGAAACCGTAAAGTCCTTGAGTACCAGGCAATGCGCTTAATACCATATAGTTACCAAAAGCATCAGGGTTTTTCTTCAATGCGCCAATAGACGCATTTCCTGTGATTGTTACACCAATTGAACTGCCAATTCCTGCTAATCCAACCATTAACCCGATTCCAATATACGCTAAAATAATAGGTTCCATAATTTATTTGATTGATTTGTTATTTTGTTATTTAATAATTATTGTTGATTTATAGACGTTTAAAGGGTTGATATTTCTTACCTCCACCCTCGAATCCTGCATTATTATAAAACTCTACAAAGGTAAGGCGCATAGGATGTACAAAAGACCCCAATACAGCCATAAAAATATTGATACCATGACCAAGCAGCATGATAATCAGCATAATCAGCGTACTTAGTATAGGAATATTTCCACTTAAATTGATGGCTAAATCATTGAAAACAAAGCCCATTACGCCCGAACTAATACCGAGTGCAAACAATCGAATATAAGACAATAGGTCGCCCAACAAGCCCGTAGCCACATTATATGCATCCCACAAACCTGCTCCAACATTGATAAGCGGATTGCGCTTGATGTCATTCAACACAAATACCAACAAACCTCCCACTATACCAAAGCCTAAATACATGTATTTGATGATTTGCGCATCTATGTCTGCAAATTGAGATAAGCCGAAGGTTGCGCCTAATCCCATGATAATGAAAAGCCAGCCTATAGAAGAAAATGCAGCTGTCCATCCATAACGGATAATTGTTCCAACTGTATGGATAATCTTTCCAAACAATATTTGAACAGCTCCAATCATGAGCGACAAATAAAAGAGTTGGTCAGAATCTAGCATCACTGCTTTAAAGCGTTCAAACCAAGGTATTTCAATATCTGTCAAACTAAATCCAAAGAAAGTTCCAGAGAAAAATCCTAAAACTACCGTAGAAGCTCCTAACCAAGCAGCCAATGAAAATACAGGCTTCATATTGGGTTTCGCTTTAGCTCTCAACACTAATGCGCCTATCAAAATCAAGAGTCCATAAGCCGTATCACCCACACATAATCCAAAGAAAAGCAAAAAGAAAGGAGCAAAGAAAGGAGTCAAATCCAACTCGTGATAATTGGGCAAATCGTATAATTCACCTATCAATTCATACAGTCTCGTAAACTTATTATTTTTTAGTTTGACAGGCACATTCTCTTGTTTTTGAGGATCAGCAGATTCATAATAAACCCCCATAGAATCAAGGTATTTATCTAATGCTGCTGTATTTTCCTCAGGACACCAGCCTTCTAATAACATCACCTTATTATCTACTTCAGCGCGGGTATGTAAGACTACCTTCGTGAAGTCAATTTCTCCTAAAAGCACTTTTTCATACTCTTCAATATTGGCATAGTGCAAATCAGCAAATTGACGAATTGCACTACGCAAATCATCAATTTTACCTTTTGCTTGCTCTATATCTTCTGCAATACCTAAAGCGTTTTTATCAGACAACTTGATAGGATCAGCATCAATTTCTAAAGGAGTACCTATAGGATTAACCGTGATGAAATACAGATTAGTACCGACTGTATCTATCTCAAATGTATTGTATTTCACCTCCCATTCAGGGTCGAAGCGCCGAGCATGACAGGTAAAGAATTTCACTTCATAGCCAGCTTGCTCTAAGTTTTGCAAGGTTTCATGTGAGAAACCACCCCACACTTCCATCCTTTCCCACTCACGTTCAAACAGTTGCAGTTGTTGCTGCTGAGTTTCTAAATCAGCATATAGCGTTTCTATTTCTTCAACGAGTTGCTGACCATCAACAGATTCATCAATTTTAGCTTGATACTTTTTAGGCAATTCATTTTTAAGTTGACGCAACAAGTTTTTTAGCCTTGTTTTGTCTTGAAGTTGTTGGTTTAATTTTTCATCTTCGGATACACCTTCTGCTTTTTCAATGATATGCAGCACACCAATATCCCTGATTTTCTCCAAGAAATCAGTATATAGTTGATGATACACCAAAAATGAATATTTACGCATCTTAACTATCATGACATCACCTCCTCTTTGAGTTTTTGTTGTCGCGCTTTCACTATTTTCTGGGATGATTTGGAGAGATTCTCCTCATCTTCCATAAAGCGTTTTATCTTTAAGATAGCATCTTCATAGCCTGGAATCTGAACTTTTTCAAATAAATTTACCTTTTGCGTGGTTTTTTTACGAGCATATTCCAATAAATTGATTTTCTCCTCTGTAAAAACCTGTTCAATACCTATTTGAGCCAATTCTTTAATCAAAGCCAAACCATCGGCATACCAAGCAGGCGCATTGAACATGCTATAAGGCTTCGTGTGGTAGATAACCTCATCTAACACAGGAATACGCACAGCAGCAACTTTCTTAATACTCATCTTCACATCTTCAACTCTTAATAAATCAAGGTCGAACTCACCCCACAAAGCCACCATATTATCGTATGCAGTGATGCTTTCTTCTAATTGTTGTTCCAATGCTATATTCTCATCTTTCGCTTTTTTCACCTCAACACGCAAAGCACTTTCCTTATTTTTAATGGTTGGTAAAGCACGCACACGCATTTGCAGGTTTTTTTCCAAAGCCTGTAAAGATGTTTTGTTATATTGAAATTGTATAGCCATTTATTTCCAATGCTTATCCACAAATTCTTGTCTGATATTCACCTCCGTTTGCGTAAAATGCTCACTAAATAATCCCCAGCTCACATCCAACATCTGGTCAATATCAATATTCACGTCAATAGCCAATAATTTATCAGCATAATCTTTCGCAAAAGCGAGGGTTCGCTCATCATAATCAGTTAAGTCAAAGCCGTTCTCCAATTTCGTCTTAGCATTTGCAGCATCCGCATATAAACGCACAGCAGCATTCATCACTTGTGGATGGTCTTCACGCGTTTTCTTGCCAATCACCAATTGTTTCAAACGAGAAAGTGAACGGAAAGGATCGACTATCACTTTACCAATATCGGAGTCACGACGCAAAAATAGCTGACCTTCAGTGATATACCCTGTATTATCAGGAATAGCGTGCGTAATATCCCCACCTGATAAAGTCGTTACAGCTATAATCGTAATCGACCCTCCATCAGGGAATTGCACTGCTTTTTCATAGATTTTCGCCAAATCAGAATACAAAGAACCAGGCATAGAGTCTTTAGATGGAATTTGATCCATACGATTTGATACAATCGAGAGCGCATCCGCATAGGAAGTCATATCCGTAAGCAATACCAGCACACTTTCATTCCTATCAATCGCAAAATACTCAGCGGCAGTCAAAGCCATATCTGGAATGAGCAGACGCTCAACAGGAGGATTTTCGGTTGTATTTACGAAGCTCACTATCCTATCCAACACACCTGCGTTGCTAAACACATTTTTGAAATACAGGTAATCATCATTAGTCAGACCCATACCGCCCAGGATAATTTTATCTGTTTTAGCACGTAATGCCACATTCGCCATCACTTGATTATAAGGCTGGTCGGGGTCGGCGAAGAAAGGAATTTTCTGTCCCGAAACTAAGGTATTATTCAAGTCGATACCCGCAATACCAGTAGCAATCAACTGAGAAGGTTGCATACGGCGCACTGGATTAACAGAAGGACCACCAATCTCGCGCAACTCCCCTTCAACAGCGGGACCGCCATCAATAGGATCACCAAAAGAGTTGAAGAAGCGACCTGCTAACTGCTCACTAACCTTGAGAGAGGGAGCTAAACCAAGAAAAATTACTTCCGCATTGGTAGGGATGCCTTCTGTACCGCCAAAAACCTGCAAAGTAACCTCATCGTGGTAAATTTTCACTACCTGAGCTAACTTGCCATTAATGGTTGCCAACTCATCATTACCCACGCCTGTAGCATGCAAAGAACAAGTTGCTTTGGTAATTTGAGTGATTTTAGTGTATATTTTTTGAAAAGCTTGTGTTGCCATAATTATCAAATTCTTTAATCAACTTATTGTACTCTTTCTGCTAAAATAGATTTTAGTTCTGTTTCATATTTCACAAATTCCTC
>CAYVWK010000006.1:6244-16408 GCA_964455235.1 uncultured Paludibacter sp. | reverse complement strand
CACAATATCAGCCTCTGCTTGTTTGGAAATAGCATGTTGAAGCACCGTTTTACCTGTACCAAAAGGACCAGGAATAAAACCTGTACCGCCCTCTACGATAGGGTTAGCAGTATCAATAGTACGAACGCCTGTTTCTAATAATTTAAACGGACGAGGTTTCTCAGTATGCACAATGATAGGTTTTTTCACTGGCCATTTTTGCACCATATTCACCTCAACCTGCTGACCATCAGCATCAAGTAACACAGCAATCGTATCCATAATGGTATATTCACCAGCTGCAACTACTGATTTAACGGTATATTCACCTTCAAAGACGAAAGGCACCATGATTTTGTGAGGTTGATGATTTTCATCCACTTCGCCCAACCACGAACCTGCTTCGACTTTGTCACCAACAACAGCAAGCGGCTTGAATTGCCATAACTTTTCCTTATCTAATGGGAAGTTATACTCACCGCGCTGAAGGAAAATACCAGTTAGTTTATCCAAGTCGTTCTGCAGACCATCGTAGTTGCGCGAAAGCAAACCTGGACCTAATGTTACCTCCAACATGTGACCCGAAAACTCCACCTCGCTACCAACCTTCAGTCCACGCGTACTTTCGAAGACTTGCACATACACATTTTTGCCTTCAACCTTCAGCACCTCCGCCATCAAACGCGTTGAGCCTAAGGAGATATACGCAATTTCGTTTTGCGCTACAGGTCCATCGACTTCTACCGTTACTAAGTTGGAAATGATTCCTTTAACTATTCCTTTTGTTAACATTATGAATGGTATATTTATATGCTATATATTATTTTTGTTCAATGTTGTTGATAATATAACTCTGATTAACAAGTCATTATATCGTATTTTTTAATTTTTCAGGCTTCATAGAAGCTAATAACTCTCTGAAAATCCTCGAACCCTCTTCGAAAGATAAAAACTTCCATCTTTCCAATATTTCAAGCTTCAACACATAAGCCATCACCTTTTCGATGGTAAAATAGTGGAAGAAAGTATGTTCCTCCAACCAGTCCCATTTCAAGGCATCAATTTTCTTTTCTCTTTCTAATAAGTCACTCTCTTCCATTAACTTAAGTACATCATCCGCATAATCAAAGAGATTACTTATACCAAAATCACGGGCATGACTTGTACGCAAAATTTTAGCAATTTCACTAGTACCCACTATCAATTTTTCAGGATTGATAGCATGTTTACGACAATTAATGGCTGTAATCAGATTATTCAAATTCAGATTAAACTCAAACCAATTTGCTAAAAATTGATTATCATTTTGCATGGCATATTGATAATACAGACTTGCCAAATAATCTTCCGCAGCAATTTCTTTTAAAAAATCCTCATCCGTTTGTGAAAGCTGATAATACTCTATAATATAGGGTAACAGACGAGGGTCTTTAGGTTGTTCGTTCTCTTGCATGAGATGCACTAATTCCTCCCAATCTGACTTCTTCAATGAAGCCTTAGGGTTTAAAACAGCATCTTTATCTTGCAGAAATGCTAGAAAATTAACATTGTCGTAGTGTGCAAAAAGTAAAAATATACGTTTTGCATCCTCCTTAGACAGCTGTTCGTTTAGATCCACCAACAAACTTTCAAGTGGAGTGCTTGTTTTAGCATCATCCTTTTGAAGATCGGGCAAACCAGCCACTAAATAATGATAATGTGTAGATTGTTTAAAAATCATGGATATCAAAACAACATTTCGATTAATTTGGGTCTGAGAAACTCTTTGAAATACGCAGCAAACTCCTCTTCACCAAAATTGATTTTATAGCCACTGTCGGCAGGAAGAATGGTAAAATCTGTTTTGATAGTATTCACCTGCTTGATCGTAACGCCTTTATCCAAAAGAGCTTTAGCATTTGCTTTGAAATAGTCTGTTAGCTTATCAGCCTGTTTAGTCTCGATGGTAATAGATTGATTTTTAGCTAAATCCTGCACCATCATCAACATCAGTTTTTGCATAAAATCTTTATCTTCCGTAGCAGCTTTCACCGATTTATCAACCACAGAGCCATTAATCAAATCAGTTATTTCAGATTTAAGAGCATTGAGTGATTGTTGCGTAAACAATTTCAATTCAGCCTGTGTATTTTTCAGCAATTCATTAGCCTGCTGTTCTGCATCTTGAAGTAGTTTATTGGCCTGCTGCTGTGCCTTAGAAACTATGCTATCAGCTTCATTCTGAGCCTTCTTCACAATAGCATCAGCCTCAGCATTTCCTCTTTCAACCCCTTCAAGATAGATTTTATCTGTTAATTCTTGCAGTTTTGTATTCATATTATCAGAGCTTTTTTCAAAAAAATTACAAGCCACAAATTTAGGTGTTTATTCTTTGAAAAGAAAACATTTTAGCTAAAAAAAACCAAATTGCAGCTATTAATGTGAAGAAGTTTATAAAGTTTGTCAAGTTTATAAAGATGCGGATAGGCTATTCTTGATGAACTTTATAACTTTCAACTTGATAACTTTTAAACTATTCAACTGTTTGCTGACTTTAGTAAGTTTTATATCTTTGCAACAAATCTCAACATATCAACATCCATTAAAAGATATAAGCCAAATTAATATTCATTTAAAACATTATATTATGAGAAAGATCAACTTATGGATAGGATTAATAGCTATCATTTTTACAATTACATCGTGCGATGAAATGGGTGATCTCTTTGGTGGGTCGAATAAACCAGGAGATTTAAATGGGTAAAATATACAAATTATGATTTAGCTCCTGTCTTTGTACTAAATGATGGTTCCAAAGTTGATCCGGGTAACTTTTTCACTCAAGGATTTGATGGGTTAATTTCAAAAATTGAAGAAATTCTTGAGTATTTTGTTTATGTAGAAGAAACACCTCCCAACATTATACATCCTGAAACTCATTAAAACAAAGGCTATCTCGAAAGGGATAGCCTTTTTCAATTCAACAATTCAAGGTTTCAACAATTCAACACTCACTTCACTACATACATTATTTGCTGCACAAAACTACCGCACCAAATGCCAAAACCTGGCTCACTAATATTGGAATTGAGGGGCTTTACTTCACTGACGATAATATTGCCTCCCTTCACAGAGAACATCGCTAAATCTTTGTAAAACTGAGTCGAAACACTATCTATGGCACAAATTCTAATCGCCACTGTGTCTCCGACTGCAAAGAAGTTGTTTTCTGAAAAAGATGGGTCTGTAGATTCGGGATGAGGGCTGACTTGCATGGTGATTTCTCCTGACTGATTTAATGCATCATTAAAGATAATAGGTGTTTCTATATAGCGCGTATCTTTCTTCTTTTTAGTAAAAATCCTATATGCCTTTTGAGTATCATTTCCAGCGTCTATGGTAATTTCTAAACTGCGAAAATCGTCAATTCTTGTAGTTTTGCTGACTATATTTTCAAGTTGAAATGAGGATGGAATACTCGTAGTTGAATAAAGTGTATAACCTCCTTTTTCTATCAGCAAATCGTAAATTTTACCTTCTGCACCTTTTATTTCATTGCCAATATAATAGTGTCTGGGTGGACTAACCGACCTATCCCATTTAGCTGTCAACACTTCTGCATTTTCACCATCTATGATCGTTACCTTTGCATCTCTTATAATCCTATCTAAATAATTGGAGGAATCAATGGTTTTCCAAAGTGGAACGTTCAAAGTCAGCTCGACCTGTGCATATTTTCCAGACTCTATAGAAGCCTCCACGATAATTTTTTCTCTATACCCTCTCACCTCATAATCAATATCAGGATTACAAGCAAAAAGTAAAACTATTACCACAAAAAATATATTCTTATGCACTCTCATATCTACTAAACCACTAAACTACTAAACCATTTAACCACAAAACAACACGAAAATACACGAACTTTAAAACCACACAAAACTCTAAACCTCTAAACTTTTAAACCTTTTAACCGCAAAACAACGCAAAAACACACTAATTTTAAAATTACACAAAACTTGGACTTCGTCGAAATCGTTGCTGGTTACTAGTTACTAGTTGCTGAACTAGTTGCATATTTACGACTCAACAACTCAACAACTCAACAACTCAACATTCCACATTTAACATCCTACATCCTAAACGTCCACGACACCGTCGGTAAAATTGGCAACAAATAGTTCATTTTAATTTTGAAATCATATTCTCCTCCGCCCTCTCCAGTTATCGTACTATAATATACCTGAAAAGGATTCGCCCTATTATACACATTATAAACTGCAAACATCAAATTAGATTCAACTTTTTTCCATGTAGGCAATTTATAATTCAAAGATAAATCTACTCTATGGTAAGCAGGCATCACAAAGGAATTATAGCCCTCAAACTCCAACACTATCTTATCATCCATACTATACCAACTTCTTGGAAGATTTAATCTGCTGCCCGTCGCATACACAAAGGTAGCTCCCACACTCAATTTTTTATTCATATCATATAATAAAATGAATGACAAATCGTGCCGCCTATCATTATGAGCAAAAAAAGCCTTCCCGTGATTAATTTCTGCAAATTTCCGAATATTCCAAGCTAAAGTATAGTTCATCCAAGCTGTCAAATCACCTTTATTTTTACGTACAGAAAACTCTAACCCAAAAGCTTTTCCTTTTCCTTCTGTCAGTAAATCATCCAATATTTCTGTGGTAAATAAATCTGTTAGATTTCCCTTAAATTCAATCAAATTAGAGAAAGATTTGTGATAGGCTTCCACGCTAAACTCATAATTTTCATCCCATAAACTTTGAAAATAACCTCCTGAAAATTGCCAAAGTGATGTAGGTTTAATTTTTTCTGATGCTGATACAAAAATATCCACAGGAATCCCCACTTTAACTATATGTGCACGATTTACATATTGAAAATGCTTACCAGCAGATAGTTTCAAAGATGCCTTATCATTCAGCATCCAACGAGCAAACATGCGTGGCTCAATGCCCGAATAAAACTTCTCAACCGTTTTCCTTCCATCAGAGGATAATAATCGATTATCAAAACTATCAGGATGTCGCCCATAAAAAGAAGCACGTAATCCCACATTCAAAAGTAATTTGCCATATTCCCACTCATCTCGCAAATAGACGGCAGCAAAAGATGACTGATTGAAGCGCTTATTCACATCCTCAGGCATATTATCATATAAAATTGCAGCAGGCATAATCTTCTCTACAGAAGCTTCATATCCTGCTTTAAAATTATGATTGTCAAGTAAATATGTATAGTCTGATTTGAATTGAAGCGTATTGCTTTTCGAGCTGATGTTATATAGATTATTAATCCAATCAATGTGAGAATGAATATTAAACTGAGAAAAATTGAGATGATGGTTCATGCTGAAATCTTCAGAGAAGACATGGTTAAATTGCAGATTACCAACGGTATTTCCCCAAGCTGTAGAATTTTGGCCGATTGAAAACTGATTAGCTTCTCGCACTTCCAATTTATCTGCACCTGTATAAAAATGTCCACTTAACCGACTGCTGCCTATTCTATAGTTAAAACCAACATTTGTATCCGAAAATTCAATCTTATTTTGAGCTATCTCTGGTTTAACTCCAACTTGCAATAAAATAGGGATTACCAAAGTATTAATATAACTCAAACGATAGGCAGCATAAACAGAAAAATTATCTGTGATAGAAGATTTCAGGGATAAACGCGATGCAATCAAGCCAATATTACCACTCAATTCTATTTTCTCTGGTTTTGAAACAAAACTTTTAATATCAATTACGGAAGATAATCGACCACCATATTCAGCTGGAATACCTGATTTAATATAGCGCATTTGATCCATCAAATCAGGATTAAAAACAGAGAAAAGCCCCAAAACATGATTCGGATTTTCCACAATAACACCATTGAAAAGAATCAGATTTTGATCATTTTCACCCCCTCTAACCAACATACTCGAACTAGCCTCGCCGGCTTGAGAGATACCACCAACAAACTGCAAAGCTTTAAAAGGATCGGCATCGCTAACAATATTAGGTAGCTTTTTTAGTTCAATCAAATCAATGGAAACTCCTAGAGAACCCTCTCTTATGGCGGATAAAGAGTGACGCGAACTAACTTCAACTTCAGGTATTTCTTGAATTTTATGGACAATAGAACTGGCATCTGTTGTATCCCTAATAATCTGATAAGTTTCTTGAGATAAGAGACTTATAAAAACAAATAACAATATGAGAGTATGAAGTATTCTCATGTGATATTCTCAGGTATTATTGACTCAAAACTATTTTAAAATTGCCTCCTCAATTTCTCTGAAATAGCGATTCTTAATAGCTTTCTCTAGGTTTTTATAGGCATCTTGACTAGCCCTTTCAGGAGATAATTGAGTGCCTTTTATAGGGGAAATTTGCACGGAATATCTAATATTTCCATCTTTATCTTTTAACACAATCTGACCTTTTAATACTACATTGTAAATACCTCGCAAAGCATTTTCTTGTGTGGTGTTAACTGTTATAAAACACTGATAATCAGCATTAGTTCGCACAATAGGATAATCTGCTGCATAACTTAAATCCATAAAAGTTTGCTGGGCAATTCCGTCATTCATAGGTTGATTAAAACTTCGTTCATCAGCCGTAAAACTTATGGAGGGTTTACTTATATAAACAGGAATAGCAATGGTTTGAAGTGGTATATCTAAAATAGCTCTGCGAACAGTATAATCTGCTGAGGATTCCAATAATAAAGTATTGATATCTATGCTCACAGTAACTACCTCTTCGCTTTTCTTAGATTTCACTTTGGGGATGCTGAACTGGACCTGTCCTTCAGCATTTGTAATTTGATTAGAAGGAGAAATGGCTCGTTCAGAATAATGAATAAGAATGGGAAAACCTGTTACTGTTTCTTGATTATGATTGATTAGTTTGAAATTCAAGTATTCTGACTTAATATCCTGAGCTACAATTGCTTGAATCATTTGATAAGGGTATGCAAAACGTAAATTTGTTAATATGCTCGTTATTCCACTGTAAGCATTCACGACAATATTTTCTTCTTTGCCATCAATTTCAGCAAGAATATGATCATTCAAATATAATTTAACAGCATCTATTGTTTTTGCATAATTAATTAAGGCTGATTTATCATTTCCAGTAGCTTTAGCGGCAAGCGCTAACTGATAAAACGCCAAAGCATTTTGAGTTGCAGCAGCACGTTTTTTAGCTTGATCTTCGTAATATCTTTGTTTAGAAAGTCGATAATAAACCCAATATTCTTTCTTGTCTTTAAATGAGTCAACCAACTCATAACCCTCTATATCTGTACGAACACGTGCATTTATCATAGAATTAAACTCGTCATAAATCTTATCATTCGTCACCAAAGTAACTAGCATATTAGAGGAGAAAATATTCACAGAGATTTCGGAAGCTAACTCATTTAAAGCATCTTTTCGAGCTCTTTCAATATGAGAATTTTCTTTTTTGATGATAGAAGCCTGTCCAATTCCAATGAAGTAATTAGGGTCTGATAGATGCGTGTTGACCCAAGACGGAGCAGTAGTTTTCTTTTTACAAGCATACAAATCAGTCATGCCAATTTGTAGTGCGCAAAAGGTAAAAAAGCAGCAAAAGGTAAAAAATAATTTATTTCTCAGGATCATACTCACTCATTTTTTTATAGATT
The DNA here is from genome assembly GCA_964455235.1 of uncultured Paludibacter sp. Taxonomy (GTDB): domain Bacteria; phylum Bacteroidota; class Bacteroidia; order Bacteroidales; family Paludibacteraceae; genus Paludibacter. The sequence goes on along the minus strand of CAYVWK010000006.1, from coordinate 8,749 downwards.
TCAGAAGCTGCATAGGTAGCAAATGTCTTTTCAAAATAGGCTTTTTCTGCTAATTTAGAAGAAGCAGAAAATTGTGCACGGAAAGCATCAACTTTCGAGTAATTGGTATAAATGGTGTCACTCTTTCCTGATCTAGAATCAAAGGGATATAGATCGGACACGGCGTAATCACTCACTGCATATTGTACATTGTCTGAATAGGTTTTTGAAAGATTACCATTTGCTATGATAGTACCACTTTCTACTCGAACAAACTCAAATCCATATTGAATAGAAGCCCTTACAGAGCGAGTACACTCTGAATAATTCACCTTTTTATAGGCAATTTTACGAGTTTTTTTATCTTCGTATTTTAAATAAGCAGAACGCTGTTTGCTTTCAACTTTAGATAATTGATACTGAGAAAGGAGGATGTTTCCATTCAGAAATACACGTACAGGAATGAGCATGGTTGCATCAAAAGGTAGATTATTCGCTAAAGCTTTGCGTTGTTCAGCCAACATCTGTTGCAGATGATCGGTAGCAACTATCTTCAAAAAAGGATTATTTGCTTTGACAAATTGTGCCTTTATCGTTTCAGTTATTTGAGTCGCCAAATAGGGATAAGTAGATGCATTCGTTGCAGGTTGAATGGCAATAGTAAGCAAAGCATTCTGCAGAGCTTCAGACCTTAGATCTAGCACATCTTTATAGTTCGAGTCTATATTTTTCAAACGTGTGAAAGCGTTATAAGCAGAGCGATAGCGCTTAGTATCCATATAATTATTTGCCTCCCGATAAAGAGGTTCACTACGTGCATATAAATATAATTCTTTAGTCCTTTCATAAGCTGGATCTAACTTTAATATCTCAATAAGTTCCAATTCAGCTTGATAAAAACTTTCTCTATCCAGCAACTCTTGTGCTTTCGTGTAAGCAGCACGTAAATAGCGTGTTTTAGATTCATTAAACTGACCTTGTGCTTTTTGATTGATATCTATATCTACCTGATAAAGAGCAGCTTTCCCCTTTAAATTCTGATAAACCACAAAATAGTCAACTACCTGATCATCTTGCAAAGCATTGTATGCATCGTTAATTTTATACTCCAATTCATTCAAATAACGCTGAGAAGCACGCATCAAACCAATACGTGCAACATCATTATTTTTATCTTTTTTCTCTAAAGATGTGATATAATTATCTACTGCAAGTTGGTACAAAGCCGCATCTTCATACTTCTTAGCTACTCTAGCGTATTTTTTTGAGAAACAGGAAGTTAAACTTATCGTTACTAAAATAATTGTCAGAATACATAAATACTTGTTGTTTTTCATATCTAAAATCATATTGAATGCATCTTCATAGCTTTTAAAAATCACTGGTATTATAGGTACTTTAATGAATGCTTAGAAAGCAGAACAAAAAGTAATCGCTTAATAACCTGCCAGTTATGAAGATTTTCGAGAAATTTTTACCTCATGCAAATATAAATAAACTTTTGAGAAGTCTGTCTATTTCTTAAAAGATCTTATCTTTGCGACTCTTTACTGAATTATAAAAATACAATCCAATGAAAAAGTTGTTTTTGAGCATCAGTTTTTTGCTGAGTTTTTTTGTGTTACATGCTGATGAAGGCATGTGGATGTTAACACAAATTGATGATATACTGCTTCAGAAAATGCAGACGAAAGGCTGCAAGATGGGGACAGATGACATATACAATGCCAATGAAAGTAGTTTAAAAGATGCTATCATCATTTTTGCTAATGGTTGTACGGGTGTGGTTGTTTCAAATCAAGGCTTGATTTTCACCAATCATCATTGTGGATATGCTGCTATTCAACAAGTTAGTTCGATGGGAAACAATTATCTGCGAGATGGATTTACTGCTAAAGAATTACATGATGAAATTCCTGTTCACGGTCTGACCGTTAAGTTTTTAGTGAGCATAGAAGATGTAACAGAACGAGTTTTGGGTGCTATTGAAGGCATTTCAGACTATAAATTACGAACGGAAAAACAAGATTCTGTGATTGCTGCTATTAAAGATTCTTATTCTGAGAATAACGATTTGACCGTTCAATTACGATCTTTTTATGGCGAAAATGAATTTTATCTACTTCAATATGAGGAGTTTAAAGACATTCGATTAGCATATACTCCACCCTCTTCCATTGGGAAATTTGGAGGCGACACGGATAACTGGATGTGGCCGCGCCATACAGGCGATTTTTCGGTTTTTCGTATCTATGCTGATTCTTTAAATAAAGCAACTGAATATGCAGAAAATAACATCCCCTACACGCCCAAAAAGGTTGTACCTATTTCGATGAAAGGCTATCAAGAAGGAGATTTTGCTATGATTATGGGAAATCCAGGAAGCACATCGCGCTACATTACTTCTTATGGTTTGGATACCCGCCTCAAGGCTGTAAACCAAGCTCGTATAGATGTGCGCGGTGAAAAACAAGCGGTCTGGAAATCCTTTATGGAGCAGGATGAAGCCATCAATTTAGCCTATGC
>CAYVWK010000006.1:0-6144 GCA_964455235.1 uncultured Paludibacter sp. | reverse complement strand
CTTAGAGGCAATATTTTGGCTGAATTAAGTACTGATTCCATCGTGCAAATAGCGCAAGAAAGCTATAAGAACTACTATCCTAAAGTGGAAGAGGCGACTTTAGCGGTGATGCTTAAAACCCATAGAAAATATGTGGATAAGGCTTTTTTACCTGATTTCTATCAACAAATTGATAAGAAATTCAAAGGAAATTATGAAGCCTATGCAGCCTATATCTTTAAAAAATCAGCTTTTTCAAATTTGAATAAATTCACTAATCAGCTGAAGAGGAACAAGATAAATCTCAAAAAAGACCCTGCTCTACTTATTTTTGAAGAAATTGATCATCAATTAAATGCTTTAAATAGCAGTGAATACCAAGCACAATTGGATAGCATTCAGCATGCAACTCGCTTATTAGATGCAGCTTTGCGCGCCTATTATGCTGAGCAAAATCTACCTCACTATCCCGATGCGAATTTTACGATGCGCATGACTTATGGAAGTATAGGCGGATATCAACCTGGGGATGCAGTGGATTATCGTTATTATTCTACTAGTCAGGGGATTACAGAGAAAGAAATTCCGAATGATATGGAGTTTCATGTACCAGCAGAATTAAAAAACCTGATATTACAAAGAGATTTTGGTCAGTATGCTGATGCGGAAACCCATGAGTTATTCGTTAACTTCCTCAGTAATAATGACATAACAGGCGGAAATTCAGGTAGTCCCGTTTTTAATGCTGATGGCGAACTGCTTGGTTTAGCCTTCGACGGCAATTGGGAAGCTATGAGTGGCGACATTGTTTTTGAACATAAGTTACAACGCTGCATCAATGTGGATGTGCGCTATATGCTCTTTATCATGGATAAAATAGGGAATGCTGATAGATTATTGAAAGAGTTGAAAATCAAATAATTACAACTTAATTAGCAGACTATTTTCAACCTAAAAAACCAAGAAAAGCTATTATTTTGCAAGAATAATCTTCTTGATATCATTCAATTTATTCAGAGCTTCTATAGGTGTAAGCTCGTCGATTTTCAAACCTTTGATTTCATCACGGATTTGCTCTAAGACGGGATCGTCTAACTGGAAAAAACTGAGTTGGAAACCCTCGCGCTGAGCAGCAATTTCGCCTACGGGTTTGGCTATACCTGTCTGCCGATTATCGCTCTCTAACTGCGTGAGTATCTGTTCCGAACGTTTGACAATGCTTTGGGGCATACCTGCCATTTTGGCGACATGAATACCAAAACTATGCTCACTTCCTCCTCGTATTAATTTCCGCAAAAAGATGATTTTCTTATCAATTTCTTTGACTGAAACATTATAATTCTTGATGCGGTTGAAGGATTTTTCCATCTCATTCAACTCATGATAGTGGGTTGCAAATAGCGTTTTAGCCTTATAATGAGGATGTTCGTGTATGTATTCGACTATAGCCCAAGCAATGGAAATACCATCATAGGTTGAAGTTCCGCGCCCTAATTCATCAAACAAAATTAGGCTGCGCTCAGAAAGATTATTCAGAATACTTGCCGCTTCGTTCATCTCCACCATAAAAGTAGATTCACCTTGAGAGATATTATCGCTCGCACCAACACGTGTAAAAATCTTATCTACCACCCCAATTTTGGCACTTTCAACAGGCACAAAACAACCTATTTGCGCCATTAAAGTGATGAGGGCTGTCTGCCGCAATAAAGCTGATTTACCCGACATATTCGGACCCGTAATGATGATGATTTGCTGCGATTGATCATCCAAAAACACATCATTAGCAATATATGATTCCCCAATGGGCAACTGTTTTTCAATAACAGGATGGCGTCCCTGCTTGATTTCCAAGATATTACTATCATTAATTTCAGGTCGCACATAATTATTTTGGGCTGATACACGTGCAAAAGAAAGCAAACAATCTAATTGTGAAATTAAATTCGCATCTAACTGAATAGCAGGAATATAATCAATCAAACTTTGAATTAACTCATTGAAAAGAGTCGTTTCAATACTGAGAATTTTCTCCTCAGCACCTAAAATTTTCTCCTCATATTCTTTTAATTCTTGCGTGATATACCGTTCAGCACTCACCAAAGTCTGCTTGCGAATCCAATCTTCAGGCACTTTATCTTTATGCGTATTTCTGACTTCGATATAATAACCAAACACATTATTGAAGCCAATTTTCAGACTAGGAATACCTGTCCGTGTACTTTCTCTTTCTTGTATTTTTTGAAGATATTCTTTGCCAGAAAAAGCCAAGTTGCGTAATTCATCTAAATCAGCATCCACACCCTCCCGTATCACATTTCCTCTATGAATCATAGTAGGTGGGTCGGGCTGAATTTCTTTCTCTATCTTATCCGCTATCATCTGGCAACTATTTAGCTGGTCGCCTATCTTTTTTAGAGCCTGATTATCAGCACTTAAACAAGCCTGCTTAATGGGTTCAATAGCACGTAAAGCCACTTTCAGTTGCACCACCTCACGAGGATTAATGCGCGCAACAGCCACTTTAGAAATAATACGCTCCAAATCCCCTATCAGACTGATATTTTGTTCTAATAATTGCTTAAAATCTGGGTCTTTAAAGAAGTATTCGACTACACCTAAACGCTCATTAATAGGCTGCACATCCTTGAGAGGGAAAGCAATCCAGCGTTTCAGCATACGGGCACCCATAGGTGAAATTGTCTTATCTAAAACTTGTAGCAGCGATCTTCCTCCCTCATGAAAAGTGCTATATAATTCTAAATTTCTGACCGTAAACCTGTCCAACCAAACAAATCTTTCCTCCTCAATACGAGAGAGTTGCGTAATATGTCCTGTTTGTTGATGGTGGGTAATATCCAAATAATGTAAAATCGAACCAGCTGCAATGATGCCATAGCTCAGACTTTCAACCCCAAAGCCTTTTAGGGTGCGGGTTTCAAACTGTTTAAGTAAACGCTCATTTGCTGAATCAGAACCAAACACCCAATCTTCCAAGCCATAGGAGAAGTATTTATCTCCAAAATGCTCCTCAAAATCACGCCTTTTTGAACGATCGTAGAGTACTTCCTTAGGATTAAAACTGCTTAACAATTTATCCACATATTCAAAACTACCTTCAGCCAATAAAAACTCACCTGTTGAAATATCTAAAAAAGAAATACCAGCTTGTTTTTTATCAAAATAAACCGAAGCAAGAAAATTATTTTCCTTATGATGCAAGGTCGTGTCACTATAAGAGACTCCAGGTGTAACTAATTCAGTAACACCACGTTTCACTATGGTTTTGGCTGTTTTTGGGTCTTCTAATTGTTCACAAATTGCCACACGTAAACCAGCTCTCACCAATTTTGGGAGATAAGAATCGAGCGCATGATGAGGAAAACCAGCTAATTCAACACTGCTAGCAGCCCCATTGGAACGGCGAGTTAGCGTAATACCCAAAATTTCAGCTGCGATTTTTGCATCTTCAGAAAAAGTCTCATAAAAGTCACCTAAACGAAACAATAGAATGGCATCTGGATGCTTCGATTTAATATCGAAATACTGCTTCATTAAAGGGGTTTTAGCTATTTCACTCTTCATACATTACAGGGTATTAATTGCCTCAGTCATCTTAGACCATGCAAATTTTTTCTTTTCTTCTTTTAAATTATGTGAGAACTCATCATAGCGATTATGAGCAAAAAAGTCAACCAAAGCATCAGCAATTTTTTCTGCATCAACATCCACTACATAGCCTACTCTCTTATGCGGAACCGTTTCGGCTAAACCGCCTACATCTGTTACTAAAATAGGTGTTTCAAAATGGTAAGCTATCTGACTGACACCACTTTGCGTTGCAGAGCGATAAGGTTGCGCAACAATATCAGCTACAGAGAAATAATCCTGAACCTCATTATCACTGATGAATCGGGTTCGCAATTCAACATCCGTATCAATATTCAAATCCTTGATGAGTTTGAGATAAAACTCTTGATTATCATAAAATTCACCTGCCACAATCAGCTGCACTGGAAAATCTCTCAAACGCTTATCGGCAAAAGCTTCTAACAAGATATCTAAGCCTTTATACTTACGGATAAAACCGAAAAACAGGATATAACGTACATTTTCATTCAAACCTAAACGTAGAGTTGCAAGCGAACGATCAACCCTCTCTCCATAATGGTCATATAAGGGATGAGGCGAAACTACCTTCGGTTTTTGAGCTTTATCTAACAAATTTATATCATCAATCACTGCATCAGCCATCGCTAAAAAGCCATCCATTGCTCGTACAAAATACGCAGGAAACAATTTATCTAAGATAGTGGGCTCATGAGGTATCATATTGTGTATCAAACCTATTAGCTTGGTGGTTTTACCTTTTGCATACTTTGCAATAGTTGTAAAACAGGGAGCCATAAACGCCATCCAATAGCAAAAAATTACTTTGTCAGGATTCTTTTTACGAATTTCCTTGCCCGTTTTAATCCATGAAAAAGGATTCACAGAATTAATCTTGCGGGTTATTTTTAAATCCTTAGGTGCAGCTTCTGAAGAGTATTGCGTTTTGCCAGGAAATAAAAACTTGGGATATTGAAGTGTGAAAGTAATCATCTCAACCTCATGCCCTTCTGCCTGATATTGCCGTGCCAACCGCTCATTAAAAGCAGCCAATCCTCCACGATAAGGGTATGCAGTCCCGACAATGATGATGCGCATAAAAGTTCAATTTGATAATTTTACAGAATTGCAAATATACAATTTTTTATGAGATTTCTACAAAATCTACCCTATGCAAAACGTCAATTTTTTCATTAATAAATAAGCAAAAGATAAAAATAAGCCTACATAGGCTCAATTTTCATCAAATTATTTGATTTACCCATAAAAAATAGCTTAATTTGCAGTTGGAAATAACATAAAAACAAAATCCCAATGAAAACCCTTCTGAAATATTTAGGACCTATCATTTTACTTATCGGAACTATACTTCTTACTGTATATTATTTCACAAAACCTGCAGAGAATGTGCTTTTAGTTGTTACAGGAGTATTTATGGTAGTTGGATTGATAGTACATGTAATTGTCAATCGTTTTATTGACTAAGTTCAACCCGTTTACCGATATAATGGGATAGATTTATAGGTAAAATCAGTTTATTCACTTGGATAGAACTGAATTAGTAGACCTATACATTTATTCAAACAACTTCGGACGATGTTGTTTCGCTTGCTCCAAAGACAAAATAGTTGTTTTTGGAGTTTGTTTTTCTCTCAGTTTTTGATATTCAGCCTCTACCTCAGAAGTGAAGTTTTGAGAAGTCTTAGGATTCATCAACTGAGCCACGATGTTTGTATTCACTGATGCATCCTTCACATAAACCACGGGGCCTGTATAATTCGGTGCAATTTTCACCGCTGTATGTATTTTTGAAGTCGTGGCACCTCCTATCAGTAAAGGTATATGCAAGCCAGCCTTTTCCATTTCAGCAGCTACCACCGTCATTTCTTCCAAAGAAGGAGTAATCAAACCGCTAATCCCCACCATATCAACCTTTTCTGCTATAGCAGTCTGTATAATTTTTTCGGTTGGGACCATCACACCTAAATCAATTACCTCGTAATTATTACAACCTAAAACAACCGCAACAATATTTTTTCCTATATCATGCACATCACCTTTCACAGTGGCAATCAGGAATTTACCAGCCGATGTACTTTCGCCGTCTACTTTATCAGCTTCAATATAAGGCTGAAGATAAGCCACTGCCTTTTTCATCGTGCGAGCTGTTTTTACAACCTGAGGTAAAAACATTTTCCCTTCACCAAAGAGCTTTCCGACTATATTCATCCCACTCATTAATGGCTGTTCGATAATATCTAATGCTGATGGATAATGCTGCAAAGCCTCCTCCAAATCCTCCTCCATATAATCACTGATACCCTTTATCAACGCATGCTCCAAACGACCTTGCAAATCAGCTTTTCGCCATTCATCAATTTTTTTAGTGACTGTAGCATCATTCACATCATGCTTGATACGCTCTGCATATTCAACCATACGTTCAGTTGCATCGGGACGGCGATTTAAGACTATATCCTCCACATACTCAAGCATTTCAGCAGGAATTTCCTCGTAAATTTGCAGCATACCTGCATTTACAATCCCCATATCCAA
>CAYVWK010000005.1:9573-37207 GCA_964455235.1 uncultured Paludibacter sp. | reverse complement strand
TATATATCGTTCGGTTGCCTTAAGAAATTTAAAATGGATTTGAATCCCCATAAAAGGGCTTCTTAAGGAGCGACTATCTAAACACCACCTCATACGGCATCCTTGCCTGTACACCTTGCATACTCTCAATATCGCGGAGGTGCTGGAAGGCTTTGTTGTAGTCACCGAAATAGCTTTTGATGAAGCGGGCTTCAGCATCGTCCATCAGGCTTTTCATGAATTTGCTGGTGAAGTCTTCTTTCTCGGGATAAGTGCGTACTTGGTATTGCTCTAGTTCTGCTCGCTCTGCGGCTAAGACTACCGCATCATCTAAACTTCCTAAAACATCTACCAAACCAATTTTCAGAGCATCTTTTCCTGTCCAAACTCTTCCTTCTGCAATAGCCTTGATTTCGTCTGTAGTCATGGATCTACCATCAGCACAGCGTTTTACAAACAACTCATAACCATCGTTTACATATTTTTGCATCAATACCCTTTCTTCGGATGTGAAGGATCTGTTCAATGAAATCGCATCACTCATTTTATTGGTTTTCACGCCATCGTAATTCAAACCGATTTTCTTATTCAAATTTGCGATATTGGGCATCAATGCGAAAATACCGATTGAACCAGTGATGGTGTTGGGTTGTGCAACGATGGTATCAGCCATACAAGCAATATAATAACCGCCCGATGCTGCATAATCTCCCATAGACACTACTAAAGGTTTTTTCGCTTTAAGGTTGGTCAGCGCGCGCCAGATTTGCTCTGAGCCATAAGCACTACCGCCTGGAGAACTAACACGCAATACCACAGCTTTAACTTTCTCATCTTTAGCTACTTTATCAATAGTTTCTACCAATTTTGTGGAGTTGATGCCATCCGAACTTGAATTACCATCTATACCTCCAACAGCATAAATTACAGCTATTTTTTCCTTTTGATATTTTTTGTTGGATGGCAGTTTCACTAAAGTTTTATGTTGCACAAGTTCGTATTTTTCAGCACTCATGCCTTTCAAAATGCTATCTACCTCATCAACATAAACTAAAGAATCAACTAAATTATAACTGATGTATTTTTGCGCTTCTTGGAAAAGCATCATTTCATCGGCATAGACATTCAATTGCTCAGTACTTAAATTTCTGCTTTCGGCCACTTCTTCCACCAAAGTCTTCCAAATAGAACTGATATAGGTATTAACTTGCAAACGATTAGCTTCGCTCATTTTAGTTTCGATATAAGGCTCAACGGCAGATTTAAAAGTGCCGACTTTCACCACCTGCATCTCAACACCCAATTTTTCAAGGGTATTTTTGAAGAACATTATCTCAGCAGCTAAACCTTTCCAGTCGAGCATACCTGATGGGTTAAGCAAAATTTTATCAGCAACAGACACTAAATAATAATTACTTTGAGCATAGGTATCTGCATATGCAAGAATGAATTTCCCTTCGGATTTAAAATCTAACAAGGCATCACGAATTTCTTTCATAGAGGCAAAACCACCTGACAGTGTACCACCTTTTAGATAAATCCCCACGATATTGGAGTCATTCTTTGCTTTTTCAATATTAGAAAGAACATCATCTAAACCGATAGAAGTTACATCCACCTGCCCCATCATACCAGCAAAAGCAGCACTAAAAGGGTCGTCACTAGAGCGATCAACTAATTGCCCCGACAAATCTAATTGATAGATAGAGTTCGCTTTCAATTTCGTTGGTTTGGAATCAGAAAGACTGATAGCACCAATTATCCCCACCATCAAAAACACACTCAAAATTGTCACAATGATCACACCTACGATAGTCGCCAAGGTATATTTTAAAAACTGTTTCATACGATATTATGTTTATTTTTATTAGTTCTGCAAAATAAGTCAAAAAAAATGACTTATTTTGCCCTTCTTTTATGAATATACGTAAATAATGCAAAATCATGAATAAAAACATTCTTTTCCTCGCTGTTTTATTGCTTATAGGCGTGAATGTGCATAGCGTTCCTGCTTATCCGCACCCTATTACCATCACGCAACCTGATGGCAGTCAGCTAACTATTCGCCTTCACGGTGATGAGTTTCGTAAAGCTCGCACTACACTCGATGGCTATCTAATTTCGATGAATGATGCTGGTTTTTATACCTATAGCATACAAGATGAAGCTCAAGTGCTTAAACCAAGCTCTATCATTGCTCGTAATGTTGATGAAAGAAGTAGTTCCGACATCCATTATCTACAAAAAGCATTGAAATTAGAGAATCTTAGTCAAGACCAACGCTCTGGTAAGGCTTCTAAAATGAAAAGAGCACCTCAGGATATTCAATCTACGGGTTTTCCGCTGACTGGCTCTCCTCGTTCCTTGGTAATATTGGTGAATTTTAAAGATAAAAGCTTTGTTACGAGTAATCCAGCTGATGCATTTACTCGTCTGTTGAATCAGGAAAATTACAGTGATAATGGCGGAACTGGGTCGGCTCGGGATTATTTTGGTGCTGCAAGTTACGGACTTTTTACTCCTCAGTTTGATGTGGTAGGTCCATATACTTTACCACAAAATATGAGTTATTACGGCACTAATAAAAATGGTGATGATGATAAACCCGCACACATGATTGCTGATGCTTGTGCATTAGCTTATGCTGATGGTGTTGATTTTTCAGATTATGATACTGATAATGATGGTTATGTAGATAATGTATTTGTCTATTATGCTGGCTATAACGAAGCTGAAGGTGGTGCACCAAGTACTGTTTGGCCACACCGTTGGGTTGTTTATCCTGGCTATAATTATACTGGAAATAACTCATCCATTACTTTTAATGGGAGAAGAGTATTTGACTATGCATGTACCTCTGAATTAAAAGGAAATACAGGATCAAGTATGTGCGGAATTGGTACCTTTAGTCATGAATTTGGCCATGTTTTGGGTTTGCCCGATTATTATCATACTGAAGCAAGTAAAAACACTTTAAATTATTGGAGTATTATGGATGCAGGTTCTTATGCGAATGATGGTAGAACTCCACCCACCTATTCAGCATATGATAGGTTTTTCCTAGGATGGCTCACTCCTGAAGAGTTAAAAACATCAGCAGCAAAGGAATTAGAGCCCATTTCTCAATCAACAGCAGTAGGACAAAACAAAGCAAAGCAAGCTTACCTTTTATCTCAAACAACTCATAATTTAATGGGTGATAATCCTTCTCCTAATGAGTTTTTCATCATGGAATATAGAAAGAAAACGGGCTGGGATACATATTTACCTGCTGAAGGTTTATTATTTTGGCATATAGACTATAACAGCAGTGCTTGGGAGAATAATGAAGTCAATAATTATTCTGGAACCAACCAAACAGCCAGTAGCCACATGCGCGTATACTTACAACCTAAAACAGGTAGTAGCTCTACGCCAGGAACGGCTTTCACTTCAGGGTCTTTTACTCCCAAAACTTGGTCGGGTACTGATATCAATAGAAAAATCACCAATATCAGTAAAACGTCAGACAAAGTAACTTTCAATATTGAAGTTACAACAGAAGGAGGCGGTCCTATCACAACTCCCACCATTTTGGCGGCTGTGGTGTATGAATCCCTGTATTTTAATAAGATAAGTGTTGGTGATCAGCAGGTAAAATACCTAAAGGTAAGCTCTGCAGATATTACGAGTGACCTCTCCCTCGGTATAAGTGGTGATGATGCGGATTTATTCACGTTATCGGGCAATACGATTACGAAGGCACAAGCTACTGGAGAGCAAGGTGCTGAAGTTTACATCATTTTCAGACCTTTAGCTGCGGGTGATTTCACTGCTGATTTGACTATTTCGGGTGGTGGTATGCCAGTACCTAAAACGATACAGATAAGAGCTGCTGCTGAATAGTGCGCTTGGCTTAGATGCGTGCACCGAATGCTAGGTCGCCCGCATCGCCCAAACCAGGCACGATGTACGAATGTTCATCCAATTCAGGGTCGATAGCTGCCGTCCATAAAGTGATATTGCTTTCTTGTAGATGCTCTTGCAGATAATCCAAAGAAGGCTGACTGGAAATAACCGAGGCAATATGAACGTGCTTCGGTTTTCCTTTTGTTAGCAATGCACCATAGGCCAACTCTAAAGAACTGCCCGTTGCCAACATCGGATCAACTATCAACAAAGTTTTGCCATTCAAATCAGGCGAAGCGATGTATTCGATGAAAATCTCAAACTTCAGTGCGTCCTTATATTTACGATAAGCCGATACAAACGCATTTTCAGACCTATCAAAATAGTTTAAAAAACCTTGATGAAATGGCAAACCTGCTCGTAAAATCGTAGATAAAACTACTGAATCTTGTATGACATCAATATCCGTAGTACCCAAAGGTGTAGTTACCGAATCTGTTTGATAGCTCATCGATTTACTAATTTCATATGCCATAATTTCACCTATACGTTCTAAGTTTTTCCTAAAACGCAATGGGTCATGCTGAATTTCTACTGATCGAATCTCTTTTAGATACTGATTTAAAATGGAGTTTTGTTCCGATAGATTGATGATTTTCATACGTTTAAATTTTATTTTTGAGTTGTCGTATGGAACTCTCGTTTCATATACTATTTTATGTGTGATGCTTTTAAACCTTTGATTACTGCATTGGTAAAACCTTGCGCTTCCATCTCATTCAAACCTTGAATAGTGATGCCGCCAGGGGTTGTTACTTTATCAATTTCCACTTCTGGATGAGAGTTATTCGTTTCCATTAACTCCACCGCACCTCTTAGCGTTTGTAGTACCACGTCTTTGGCCATCGCTGCAGGAATGCCCATCTCTATTCCTCCTTCCATCGCTGCGCGGATGTAGCGAAAAGCATAGGCAATACCGCAGGATGCGAGCGACATATAAGCATTGAGCTGGGTTTCGGGCACATTCACTACCATCCCAAACCCTGAAAAAATCTCATGAATGAGTTGCTCATCCTTTTTATTAGCACCTTTGCTCGAAACTATGGATACTGCTTGATTTACCTCAATAGCAGTATTTGGAATGATGCGAAAAAGTTTGGCTTTAGGCGAAAAAAAAGCAGCCATTGTGTTTAAATCAATACCAGCTGCTATCGAAACGATAATCTGTTTCTCATAATCAATTTTTCCACTGATTTCCTCTGCAATTTGCTCTACTAACCAAGGTTTGACCGCTAAAATGATGATGTCCGAGTCTTGAATACTCTCAAGATTAGAAGTGGAAGTGGATATACTTGGCTTATTCGTTTTTAATGCAGATAGAATCGCTGTATTGATATCGCTGACAGATAACTTGAACGCAAGCTTTTGATTTTGTGATGAAGCAATGGATTGAGCGATGGCACCGCCCATATTGCCTGCGCCTATAATGCTAATTTGAATTTGTTTTGATTCCATGATGTATGATTTATCCCTGCAAAAGTACATGTTTTTCTTGAAAAACTAAAAACTAAGCCGTATTCCTCCGATTATAGTCCACGGACGCACACCTGGCTGCCCAAAATCATTCAAACGCCAAACCGATTGAAGGGAGAAAAGACGCAGTATATTTGTCACGCCAACCCCCACCTCCATGTACGGGTACGAGAGGGTTTTGACCTTATCAGGAAAATCTAAGAGTTCCGCATGTTTGCTCGACAAATCACCGTACACGCATTTAAACGTGAGCATTTCACGTAAATTCAGTAGGCGCACCAAAGGTATCTGATTGAGGACTATGCCATTAAACACCAACTCATTATGCATTCCTACATACTTATCAAAAGCATATTCCGTATAATTCATCAGATTATATTGGTAGCGTTTGAACATTCGCGTTTCACCTCCTTGCGGTACCCAAAGCAAATTATAAGGCGCTTTACCTACGAGCCAGCCCGCATCCACCGCGTAATTCCACTCTCCTAATCGAAACAAAACCGTTTGATTTAGCGATGCTTGTACTTTTCCGTAATAGTTATTTTGCTGTTCGATAATAGCATTTCCACTTTCAAAAGTGAGATATAGTACAGGTTTTAAATTCCCTATATAAATCCGATTGAGATGGTCTTCATAACTGCGTTCATTTTTAGAAAAACGCGTGGTAAAAGAGATAGATTGATGTTGCATGCTAGTGATATCCACACCATTTTTCTTAAAAGGAAGTGCATCATTCCCCGTGTAATTATGATGTCTGAAATAAAGTTTGCTCTCTATATCGTCGTTCCAATCGTGAGAAATAGCAGCATACCATTCTTTTCTATGGTTGATTCTTCGGGATGAGCGAAAAGCGAAAATCGTATTAGCAATATCCTCATCTCCCGAAAGCAGCGGGTTTTCTCTTAATAAAAAGCCATTATAATCATAATCAATGCGGCGATAATCATCGGTATAACCGCCAGAAATCACTGTTTTGCGTTCAATAGGAAGTTTATATCCAGCATAAACCGAATAGTTATGCTTGTTATTGGCAAACCCATAACCCCAATAGCCTCCCAGCTCAAAATGCTCGGATAGCATTTCATTCGTACGCAGAGGCAAACTAAAGCGGAAGCCCTCCACATCCGTGATACGTGCAAGCTGATATACCTTTCCGATATCGATAAAACCAGCTTTAACATAGCCAGTCAGCACCCCATCGGCTATCCACTTCGCTGTTTTCATCATGGGCGTTTCATTCATCTCAGCCATTTTATGCTCTAATTCTTCTTGGGTATAGCGATTTAAAGCGAAAATAGTATCTAAATCTGCAGGCTGCTCTTCTATTTTAGATAATAGCTTTTTTTCTAATAAAACTTCAGTTGGACGAGGATCACTATCTGTAAGTAGCTGATAATCCATATTTAAAGAGATGGCCGTTTTGGCAGGTATCCATAAATTCTCCTGCAATGCATCATAATCTATATTGATTTTAAGATTTCTGATATAGTTGATATTGGATTGAAGTGGCAGCTCTGCTTTGACTTTCGTAATAGCATAACTGGCAGAATCTACCCATAAATCACCATTAAATGCTAAGTTTTTGTTGTTTTTAGACTTAAATCTGATTTGATAGTGCTTAGCATCATCAACCACAACGCTATCCATTAAATAATAGCGATAATATACATTGCCTGCACTAGCAACTGGACTGATAAAATGCTTTCCGAAGAGTAGAATACTGTTTTGATAGATATTCACCACATCAGGTAAGTCACCTAGCACTTTTTCATAGAGCATATAGGCATTTTCGGGAGAAGATTTGGTTTCTTTTTTTACGATTTGCGCACCCTCCCCTTTTTTTTGCAGACTTTGTTCTCTATTCAAATATAGGGGAATAAATAGCATAGAATCATAAGAAAATGCTAAATCCGCTATTTTTTTATAGGATTTTGTAGCATTTTCTGAATAGCGATTACGTTTGAGCATGAGCACTTCTTGATTTTCATGCCGAAAATCAATGGAATATTGACTGATGTCATTTTTATCTTTTGCACCCCTGACTTTCTCCATTAAATCCAAAGCAGGATTACTACCTGGTAGCACAAAAAGATCTTCTAACCAATTATTATCCTCTTTTAGCTCAACATACAAGCCGACAAGCTCGTTGGGTTTAATTTTATGTTCTTGCGTTTTATATCCCACACAAGAAAATACCAAAACCGATTCTATATCGCTATTTTTGATCACATAAAAACCGTCTTCATCGCTAGTAGTACCTATATTGCTATCTTTGAAATAGATATTGACAGCGGGAATAGGGCTTTTATCTGTTTTACTACGTACATTTCCTACCACCATAGCTTGTTGTGCTATGATAGAAGTCACCGTATAGCATAAAAACAGCAATATGTTCAAGCTTTTCCTCATTTTTTCAACATAGGGTGATACTCCAAGATGGTTTTCTTCAAGTAATTGATATCAATGTGGGTATAGAGTTCGGTTGTGGTGATGGATTCATGTCCGAGCAACTGCTGGATAGCACGCAAATTTGCACCATTTTCTAACAGATGGGTTGCGAAGGAATGGCGGAAAGTGTGTGGACTCACATTTTTATCAATACCTGCCAATTCGACATGCTCTTTCACTATATGGAAAATCATAGCGCGGGTAAGTCGCGCACCACGACGATTCAGAAACACATAATCCTCATTTCCAGCTTTAACATCCAGCATATTACGGTCGTAGTTCCATAACAAAAGCTGGTCTATCGACTGCGGAGAAAGAGGCACCAAGCGTTGTTTATTGCCCTTTCCTTCTACTAACATATAGCCTTCTTCGATATTAAGTTGGGAGATGCGTAGGTTTATAAGTTCACTAACGCGCAGACCTGAACCATAGAGCACTTCAAGAATCGCCTTATTTCGCTGACCTTCAGACTTGGAAAGGTCGATAGTAGCAATGATTTTATCAATTTCATCCACAGAAAGGACAGTCGGTAGATTAAGTCCTAATTTCGGACTCTCTAACAATTCCGTAGGGTCGTCGTTGCGTTTATTTTTATAGATGAGAAAACTATAGAAGGATTTGATACCCGAAATGATACGCGCTTGCGATCGTGGGTTGATATCAGCTGTGCCAAGTTCGATAACGAATACACGTAAATGATGGTATTCTGCCTTTTCAACGGAAACATTCAGCTCTTGCAGAAAATCAATCAACTTCTGTAAATCACGCTGATAGGCAGCAATTGAATTATCCGATAGCCCTTTTTCCAGCTTCAAATAATATTGATATTCTTGTTGAATTGAAAGCATATCAAAGCGTTTCCAATGACTTCACATCCTCTTCTACAGCTTCAGGCTCAATACCCAAAGCTTCATCTACTTTAGGTTTGAGTTCATTTATATTTGGAAGTTCCACCTCAGACTGCTCTTCATCTTTAGTCGTACCCTCATCTTCCTCATCCAAACCATCATCTAAAGAAAACTTTTGCCGACCATCATCTGTGAATCGCAAAAACACATCCTCTGGCTGTTTTGGACGATGTGCATCCATCCAAAAGAAGTGAGGCAGATAAACAAACTCATTCTCTATCATGTGAATAGGGTGAAACTCGCCACTCGACGATGGCGTAAGCACTATCCTATCAGCCTTTTTATCCTTAATATAGATATTGACATAGCTGCTTTCCGTTCGATTAGCACCTATCCATTTCCGCTCCTTTTCTTCCTGAATGAAATAGATGGTCTCGGCATTACCATTGACATGCACACGCCGCAGCTCCGAACTATCGACATAAGCGATGATTTCCTTGCCTGAAAGCTGATTAAAATAACGCCAATCAGCCTGCTCGACAGACAAAGCAGATCGTTCTAAATGCACCTCTTTTACAGTCTGGTTTTCAGTCAAAATCCTAATTTCTTCTGCTGAAAACTGCTGATTTTCCTGCCATACTACAGGTTCATTTGTTAGATGGATGATGGAATCACGCGATGAATACACTAGCGAATCAGCCAAACCTTGCACATCTTCCCTATAAAAACGAACACCACGCCATGCAATCGCCTCATTATAAATCGAATCCTTGAAAATTTTGAGCGTATCCGCATGAATATACATATGTTTCAACGCATCCGACCAATCGACCAACAAAGCCGAATCCGTAGCAATACCTAACTCTCTATCTTCGCTATAGTACACATAATTACCATAAAGCGTACTTTTATTTACTGTGTCATTCAAAACTGCTTTTCCGAATACCTCTCCATACTTAGCAACCTTATCATAAAAAACCGTATCACCCGTCAAAGATTTGCCATCTTTATCAATTAAATATGACCTATCCAATAGCATAGAACGCTCGGTTTGCGTATTATACCAACCATTATCCGTATAGATATTCGTTTCGTCATGATACACAATATGCGTTTCCCCCACCAAATCCGCAATATGCGTATGGGTATTATACTTCAAAGTATCTGCATCCATCGTGAAATTTTTATTCACTAACTTAACTTTTTGCTTAAACAAAGCATCTTCTGTGCTAGTGGAATACTGTCCCCAAACAGAAGTCAGCGTATTTTCTGCATCAACGATCTTCCCTCCTGTAAAATAATAAGCTAATTGCGTATTGCGATCGTAGTTCAGACTATCGGTCGTAAGCACGGTATTGCGATTTATCAAGCGAGCTTTGCCTCTAAGGCGCGCCAAGCGAGTATCACCGTTATAATACAGCTTATTTCCATAAACAAAAAGGGTATCACCTTGCACGATTTTAACATTACTAAACGCATCCAATGAATTGGAGTTTTTATAGAAATAGGCACTATCACACGTCATGATAGCATCATCGTGTCTAAACTTCACATTGCCATTCAGGATTTGCACATCGGGTCGTGCAATTTGGTCAAAAGTCACCAAATCAGCATTTTCCAGATAGATAATCTTAGCTGTTTTCTGGTCGTAAGGAGTTTTGATGGGAGCGACTGGTTCGAGAGGCTGTATAGGAGCAGCTTTAGCCGTTTTCTTTTTTTTAGTTGATTTCTTATCCGTTTCAGGAGCAGGCAACTCTTCCTTTATTTTTAGTTTTTGAGCATTAACATCTTCCTTCTCTTGCATCACATCATCACGTAACTTTTTATGTTGAATCTGCTGTGCATTCACATTGGAAGTAAGCAAACACAAGAACAAAAATGAGAATAAATGAAATCTGAGGGATTCCATGATGATAATGCTTAATGTTTAATCCAACCTGGATATTCGAACTTACAATTTTGCCATGCTGGGTCGATGCTGATATAGGTTTCCTTTTGCTTTTTGGCTATCCAATTCGTTAGGAACTCCCCTTTCTTCAACTCTTCATAATGATTTTTAAGCATTTGATAGTCATCCAAAAGGTTGGCTTTATGAGTATCCACTTTGGATTTAACTTTCACAACCGCAACTACTTCTTTATTAGACGCAGGATCTATCATCACAAAAGGTTTGGAAATTTCAGACACATTCATACCATACACCACTTTGGCTACTTCTTGCGGAAGTTCTTGGTATTCAAATTTAGATGTACCTGTATTTTGATTGAGCATCAAACCAGCGTTCATTGCGGAGTTTTTATCCGTAGAGAAGTACATAACCCCTTGCTCAAACGTCATCTTATCCTTACGAATTAAATCGGTAATAGAGTCTAATTTTTCAATTGCTTTTTGCTGGTCATCCAAAGAAACTTTCGGTTTCATCAAGATATGGCGGCAATTTAATCTGTCGCCACGTTTCTCTATTAGTTGAATGATATGGAAGCCAAACTCACTTTCCACTACGCGGGATACACGCTTTGGATCGGTAAGGTTAAAGGCTACATTGGCAAACTCAGGCACCAATTGACCTTTACCTAAAAAGCCCAATTCACCGCCCCGTTTAGCTGTTTCTGTATCCTCAGAATAGAGTCGCGCCAACATCGAAAACTCAGTCGTGCCGCTATTCACCCTTTCTGCAAATTCACGTAATCTCTCCTTCACCGCTTCAATTTCTTCCTGCGGAACAGCTGGAGTAAAGCTGATAATCTGCAGTTCCACTTGAGCCGGAATCGTAGGTATGCTATCCTCACTTAGCGTATTGTAAAAGCGACGCACATCAGCTGGAGTGGATTTAATATTCTCCACCAGTTTTTGTTGCATCTGCTGGATAATCATCTGATCTCTAACGGTAGTACGCATATCTTCACGCAAAGCCAAAATATTCTTGCCGAAATATTCTTCCATCTTTT
The DNA here is from genome assembly GCA_964455235.1 of uncultured Paludibacter sp. GTDB lineage: Bacteria > Bacteroidota > Bacteroidia > Bacteroidales > Paludibacteraceae > Paludibacter. The sequence continues at coordinate 25,563 of CAYVWK010000005.1, read as the reverse complement.
CTTTAGAACCAATTTGAGAAACGAAGTAATTCAAACGCATTTCTACCTGATTCATCACCGTGCTTTCGTTTACCTCTATACTGTCTAATTGCGCTTGATGCAGATAGAGTTTTTGAATGGCAATTTGCTCTGGAATAACGCAATACGGATCACCTTCAATTACAACACCTTCATATTGAGCTCGGATTCTCTGCTCTTCAACTTCCGATTTAAGTATCGACTCATCTCCAACTATCCAGATAATTTCATCAATAATATTACTTTGAGCTTGGAGATTGAAGCTTAGTAGGCAAAGAAAAATGACCAGAAAATGTACTTTGGTACGCATATATTTACAATTTACGATTCTAATTCAGGATGATTTATTGTTTGAAAAATGAGATTGTGCCATTTTGCACTGCATCGCGATATAGTTCGGTTTCAAAATTTCGAATAAATTCAGACTTCCGCTGATTCATGATGAGATAGGCAATTTTATCTTTTGCTAACTCGAAAGGTTCAATATCTCCAACTCGCTTAATAGAGTCGATGCTGAGCATATAATGCCGTAGCGTATCAGAAGCCTCATAAAGTTGCCCTTGTTGCCACGCACCACTTGGCACATCAAATTGAGCGGATGATTTTTTAAGAATCTCATTTAGAGGAAGCCAATCTTCAACGAAATAATCGTAGCTAAGTCCGTGTTGCAGACTATATTTCTCTATTTCTTCCAATGATTTTGTGTCGGCGCGCTGCACCCAACGTTTCACTTGCTCTACTTTAGGAGCGCCAACTGGCAGTACCAGAAACATCCCTTTCACCAAACTTTCTTTCAGTGTAAACTGCTCTGAGAACTCTTGATAGAAAGCAAAAACCTCCTCATCAGAAGGTTTTTTAGGTAAGCGTTGACTAAGTATATTTTGTTGATATTGATGAATGATGAGCGATTTACGATAATCATCTAACAACTTCTCAATTTCAGCTTTATTGGTGACATTCCGTTTGGCAGTCTCATACAACAACACATCCGTAGCCCATTTTCTGATATAGGTATCCACCAAATGCACACTATCCGATGCACTGCTATTGGCAGGCACTATCCCCTCTAATTGGTCGAGGTACAAAAACTTCCCTTCGACTTCTAAAATAGGAGTTCGTGCCTTATCTGGAGTGTGACTATTACACGCAAAAGCGGTAATCAGCACCCCAAGCAATATCAGTTTCTGGATAGTAGGCATATCTATGATAGACAATTAATTCTTCTGAACTTTTTTCAGTACTTTCTGATTGATGGTTACAGGATATTTATCCCTCAAATACGTAATCCATTCTTTTTCAAGATATTCCTGATAATCAGCAGTCACCAAACCACGCACATCCGTATATTCCTCTGGTTGATTAATCACTTTACCATTGACAATCACATAAGGGAATTTCTCGTCTTTTTCAACTTTATCTATCGTTTTGAAAATCTGGTGATCCACTTGTTTGTTATCACCTTTAGCAAACAAACCTTTTTCAATTTTGACAGTCAAGTCAGGGTCATTCAACAAACGAAGCTGCTTGTCGATAGAATCGGGAGCTTGCATGGTGATAATGGTTTGTGCTTGCACATAGGCATCTTCGGTTTTGCAATGCACAATTCTACCTTTAAAATAAGGTTTATCCCAAGTATAATTTTGTTGGTTTTGAGAGAAGAAAGCAGCAAGACCTTCTGTATCTTTAGACGCTTTTTCCCAAACTTGTTCATTGCTAACTTCAAATAACAAAATACCATCATGATATTCTTGCATCAGTAAGCGGAAGTCATCGTATTTCTTTTCAAGCTGACTATTTTCATAATCCATCAATTCTTTTTCAATAAAAGCAGTGAATTTCTCATCAATAACATCATTTGCAGAGCTTTTATAGCTACTTGTATTTTTCAATAGATAATCAGTAAAATCCGCTTGCGTAAATTTCTTTTTAGCAAAAGAGAAAGCTGGCTTATTCAATGCAGCAGCTGTCAAATTAGCTTGGAATGCACTATCAGCCAAAGCATTACCTTCCAGTAACACATAGAAATCAGCTAAATTATTCTTTTTATCTAGTTTGAATTTATATTCCTTTTTAAGTTTTTCGACAAAAGATTTTCTACCAAAATCAGCACGTTCGTCGCGTTTCACCATGCGGCTAAACTCCTCTTTTTTACTTTCGTAAGTAGGGATGGGTTTCGTATCTATTAATTTGATGATATGCCATCCATAAGGAGACTGGATAGGTTCGCTAATATCACCTTTATTTTGAAGTGCAAAAGCAGCTGTTTCAAAATCAGCAACCATTCTACCTGTACCAAACCAAGGTAAGTCACCATTTTTCTCAGCAGAAGCTTTATCATCAGAGTGTAATTTAGCTATTTCACCAAAGTCCGCTCCTTTTAATACTAATTGATAAAGAGAATCAATTTCTTGTTTTGCTTTCGCATTCAAAGCGTCATCACCATGAGCAGTAAACTTCATGATATGCTTCACCATCACTTCGCCAGGAGAAAACCTTCTATTATGAACTTTGATAAGATGGTAGCCATAAGCAGTGCGCACAGGCTGAGAAACAGTACCTACAGGAGTATTGTAAGCTCTTGTTTCAAAAGAATAAATCGTTCTGAAACTTGTAATCCAACCTAAATAGCCTCCATTATCCACAGCTGATTCATCTTCTGAAACTTCTTTTGCTAATTCAGCAAAATCCTCTGTTTTAGCTCTACGAAGTATATCCAAGGCTTTATTCCACACTTTGAGGGTATCTTCAGGACTTGCGTTTTGGTCTAAGCGCATCAAAATGTGGCTTACCTCAATATCTTCCTTCATTCTTTCGTAAGCTTCTTTGATAACAGCCTCTTCAGCATCACTATCAACAAGATAAGGACGGGTAAGTTGGTCTCTATAACCTTTCAGTTCCGTAATGAAACCATCCGTTTTATCAATACCTTGTGTTTTCGCCTCTTCAACTTTCAATTTGAAGTTTACAAACAAATCCACATACTCTTCCAATGATTTTTTATCCAGTGCATTATTCGAGTTATTTTTGTTATAAATGTACTCAAACTCTGATTTAGTCACAGGATTACCGTTGATTTCCATCAAAACTGGGTCTTTTTTCGCAAAAAGAGAAACCGAAATTAATACTGTTAAGACAGTTGAAAAAAGTGTTCTCATAAAATTATTCAAATGGTTCATAATAAAAATATCAATATCAAAACTAGACAAATTAAACGATTATCGTCTTACTTTGTTGTAAATTAGTTGTTTTATTTAAGATTTTTTACTCACTTCTACTATAGTTAGGAGCTTCGCTTGTGATTGTTACGCCGTGTGGGTGACTTTCATGTACGCCTGCATTGGTGATGCGCGTGAATTTAGCTTGGTGCAATTCGCCAATATTGTGCGATCCACAATAGCCCATACCAGCACGTAATCCGCCAATCAGTTGATATACCACTTCATAGAGCGACCCTTTAAAAGGCACACGAGCAGCAATTCCTTCAGGCACAAGTTTTTTAATATCCTCTTCTACATCTTGGAAATAGCGGTCTTTCGAACCTTTCTCCATAGCTTCCAGAGAGCCCATTCCACGATAGGATTTGAATTTTCTACCATTAAAAATGATGGTTTCGCCAGGCGATTCCTCCACACCAGCCAACAATGAGCCAGCCATAATGGTGTCAGCACCAGCAGCCAAAGCTTTCACAATATCACCAGAATAGCGGATACCACCATCAGCAATAATGGGTATATCTGTATCTTTCAAAGCCTTATACACTTCATAGATAGCAGAAAGTTGAGGCACTCCCACACCCGCAATCACACGAGTAGTGCAAATAGAGCCAGGCCCGATACCCACTTTCACGGCATCAGCACCAGCCTCAACAAGAGCCTTAGCAGCCTCACCAGTTGCTATATTTCCAACGATAATATCAATTTTCTGATAGCGTTTTTTTGCTTCTTTCAAGGTTGAAATCACCCCTTCGGAATGACCATGAGCAGTATCAATCACCACCGCATCCACACCCGCTTCAACTAAAGCATCCATGCGGACAAACACATCGTGGGTAACCCCAACCGCAGCAGCAACGCGCAATCTGCCATACTCATCCTTCGATGCCATAGGCTTGTCTTTCGCCTTGGTGATGTCTTTATAGGTAAGTAAGCCAATCAGCTTATAATCTGAATCAACTACTGGTAATTTTTCAATTTTATACTGTTGAAGAATATCCGCAGCAGCCTCCAAATCAGTAGAACGAGAGGTAGTAACCAAATTTTCCTTCGTCATCACCTCATCAATCTTCCGACTCATATCACGTTGAAAACGTAAATCACGATTGGTAACGATGCCCACCAGCACATTCTCTGCATTCACCACGGGAATACCGCCGATTTTATACTCAGCCATCAGCTTCAGTGCATCGCCCACCGAAGCATGAGCCGCAATGGTAATAGGATTAGAAATCATCCCGTTTTCAGCACGTTTCACCGCCTTCACCAATTTAGCCTGCTCCTCTATGGTCATATTTTTATGCACTACCCCGATACCGCCCTCACGTGCAATGGCAATCGCCATCTTAGCCTCAGTCACCGTATCCATCGCTGCCGAAGCAAGCGGAATATTCAGACTGATATTACGAGAAAAGCGTGTTGATAAATCAACATTACGAGGCAATACATTAGAGTACGCTGGGATGAGAAGTACATCGTCGAAGGTTAGTCCTTCAATTTGAATTTTATCTGCAATAAATGACATAGGAAATAATTTTAAAAGTTTCCGGATATACCGCAATAATACATATTGCCGTAAAAAAATATTGCGTGCAAATGTACAAAAAAATTATTATTGCAGAAAACGGTTATTTTTGTATCCTTGTAGCAGAGTTTATCTCTTTAATTTTCGAGATTTTTTTCAAGAGGACATCTATCTCACGCTTGTCGTGCACATTGATATGGAAGATTCCTATAAATATACCAGCATCAGATTTAATATCAATTTGTGATATGTTTACGCTATACTCTTCGGATATAATTTTTAGAATTTCAATTAAAATCCCTTTTTTGTCTATCCCTTTGATTTCGATTACTTCATGAAACTGAATTTCCTTATAGGATTTAGCCCATTTAACAGCAATGATATTCTGGCCAAAATTCGATTTTAGTTTAGCTGCAACGGGACATTGGCGCTTGTGCACCATCACAATTTCATTTTCATCTACATAACCTAACACATCATCGCCAGGGATAGGTTTACAGCAATTTGAAAACTGATAGGTTTTATCTGCATTTTCTTCTGTGAGGATGAAGGTTTTGCTACGACTTACCCTTTCTGCAGGCACTAAATCAGGTTGTGTTACTTCTTTATGTTTATCGCCAGACCCTACAAAAGGTATTTTGATGTATTTAGCAAAAACGTTTTGAGATTTAGGTTTAAAGATATCTTTATCGATTTCATCTAAATCGAGATGCCCTTTACCTGCTTGCAAAAGCAATGCATTACGCGAACTAATTTTATAGTGATTGAGCAGCTTCACATAATTGACATTATCAAGCTCTTGGTTCACTTTAGCTAAGGCTTCTTCTATGCGTTTCTGACCTTCAGTTAAGATAATTTTTTCTTCTTTTCTGAAGTAAGATTTTAGTTTTGAGCGTGCTTTAGCCGTGGTAACATATTCCAACCATTCAGTCTGTGGCACCTGCTTTTTAGAGGTTAGAATTTCAACCTGATCGCCACTTTGCAAGGTATGCGTGAGCGGCACAAGCTTATGATTAACTTTCGCACCTATGCATTGCTCTCCAATATGGGAGTGAATTTCAAAAGCAAAATCCAGTGCTGTAGAGCCTTGCGGAATGGTTTTGATATCCCCTTTAGGGGTGAAAACAAATATTTCGGAAGTAAATAGATTGAGTTTGAATGTATCGATGAAATCAATCGCATTCGGTTCAGGATTTTCCAATAACTCCTTGATGGTCTTCATCCACTTATCCAATTCCGATTCATCCTCTTCACCAGTTTTATATTTCCAATGGGCAGCCAAACCTTTCTCAGCAATATCATTCATGCGTTCGCTGCGAATCTGAATCTCAACCCAACGACCGCCTTTTGCCATCACAGTAACATGCAAAGCCTCATAACCATTGGCTTTCGGATTACTTACCCAGTCACGAATACGTTGTGGATGCGGTTTATAAATTTCAGTGATAGCCGAATAAATCATCCAACATTGGTCCTTTTCCGACATACCTTCTTTAGGCGTAAACACAATACGCAAGGCCATAATATCAAACACATCTTCAAAATCGATATTATGCGAAGTCATTTTTTTCCAAACAGAATAGACCGTTTTGATACGCGCCTTATACCTGAAAGTCCAATGCCCTTTATTCAGCTCATCCGTGATAGGGACAGTAAATTCATCATAAAAGATATTACGGGCTAACTCATCACTCGCTAGTTTCTTCTCAATTTGTGCGTAAGTTTCAGGATGTTCGTATTTGAAGCTCAGATTTTCCAATTCATTTTTGATACGGAAGAGTCCGAGACGATGAGCCAGCGGCGCATATATATACTGTGTTTCGCCTGTAATTTTGAGCTGTTTGGCAGGCGGCATAGAAGCCAGAGTGCGCATATTATGCAATCTATCAGCAATTTTAATCAAGATAACGCGGATATCCTCCGACATTGTCAAGACTAATTTGCGAAAGTTTTCAGCTTGAGAAGAGGCATGTTCAGCAAAAACACCCCCTGAAATTTTTGTTAAGCCCTCTACAATTTGGGCTATTTTTGGTCCGAACAGATTAGCAATATCTTCAACTGTATAATCAGTATCCTCCACCACATCATGCAAGAGAGCAGAGCAGATAGAAGTCGATCCCATGCCTATTTCGCTTGAAACTATACGTGCTACAGCCAGCGGATGCATGATATACGGTTCGCCCGAACGCCTACGAATCCCTTTATGGGCAGCTTTAGCAAAGTTGAAAGCTTTGGTGATAATCTCAATTTTTTTCCGATGAGCCGAATTGAGATAATCGTTCAGCAGCGCGTCGAACTCCTCTTGAATGAGTCGTTCTTCTTCCTCGCTAAAGTTAGTTGAAAATTGTTTTGCCATGCTCAAAAATCATTAAAACCTAGCCATAAAAAGGCCTATATCGTTAGAACTAATACCAAAATAAGAGGCAATCAGGCGATTTACAGCGATTCCTTCATATATATATACTCCGTTTCTAAAACCCGTATTTTCGGCAATAGCAGTACCCACACAGCCCGATTCCGCAATTTTCAGTAGCATAGGAGCGAAGATATTGCTCAAAACCATGGAGCTTGTGCGCCCCACTCGTGCTGAAATATTCGGTACGCAATAGTGAATCACCCCATGTTTTTCGTAGCTTGGATTGGCCAGCGTGCGGCAACTCGAAGTCTCGAAGCACCCTCCCTGATCGACGCTTAAGTCGATGATGATAGCACCTTGCTTCATGGTTTTCACCAATTCCTCTGAGACCATAAACATCTCAGAGCCGTTGATGTAGCGAAGGTTTGCAATCACCGCATCAGCAGAAGCCAGAGCTTTAAAAAGGATGGAGGGATGGATGACAGAGGTAAAGACTTGCTGACCGAGGTAATGCTGGATTTTGCGCAGCTTATTCACATCGTGGTCGAAAATTTTGACCTGCGCACCCAACGCCAGTGCTGATCGGGCAGCTACAGAGCCCGACATGCCCGCACCCAGTATCAGTACTTCTGTCGGCGAGACCCCCGCAATACCCCCCAGCAGGATGCCTTTTCCGCCCGATGAGTTACTCATCAGTTCAGAAGCCACCGAAATAGCCGTATTTCCTTCTATTTCTGATATGGTATTTACTACAGGGAAAGTCTTTTGCTCATCTTTTATCAGTTCATAAGCGATGGAGGTCAGCTTTTTTGCCATCATCATCTTAATACTATCTGCCGATAAATTCGACAACTGAAGCATAGAAAGTATAGTACTTCCATCCTTCATCAGCGCGATTTCATCCACAGTAGGAGGAGCAATTTTCAACACGATATCCGCATTAAAAACCTCCGCTGCATTATCAACTATAGTCGCACCCGCCTCGCTATATTGCAAATCAGAATAGGACATAGGAAATCCAGCACCCCGCTGCAATTTAACAACATGGCCTTCCTCGACAATGATGCTCACCCCTTCGGGTGTCAGACCTAAGCGCGTTTCTGTACTCGGATCCTCACAAGGAACACCTATCGTAAATTTGGGCTGCGACGCTATCTCCCTCAATAAAGCCTCTTCAGGGAAATAGGTTTTCTGCGGATTTGGATTTCTAGTCATTTTACTAATACTTTAGGGTTTAGCAATCAAGCGGTCGATTTAAAATTTTCAATATATTTTAAAATAATTCATCTAAAATGTTGAATAAATTTTCATCTAATGTACCACTAAAATCTTTGTGTGGTACACCTAACTTCTCAAGAACTAACTTAAAACGTTTATAACCATCTTTATCTCTCAAGGCGACCCAGCTGACCCCAAGTTCATCACACTGATTTTTGTTTTGTTGTGAAAGTGTATCCGCAACAAAAACATCAGTATTGCGAGCAATTATTGCATCTGCACTCTCAGGATTTCCTTTTCCCATTAATTTAACTTCACATAGATATTCTTTTTCACCATTTAATAAATAAAAATCCACTTCTCTATCTACTTTTTTACCTTTATCTTTCACAAAATGAGAAGCATCAAAGTTTTTTTCATCTACTTGATATAATTTACATAATGTCAGCATTAAATACTTTTCCGCACTTTTGCCAGCTGTACTCCACAAACCTCCACGTAATGCTGCACGTTTAACTGCCAATGTATTTATAACAATCAAACTCTCAGAAACATTTAAATCAACACTCACTCCTTTCAGTTTAATAGTTAAAGTCAGGTCTATTTCTTTTTCCATTTCCACAAGCGATTGAATACTATTGTATAGAGATTCAAAATGTTCATTAGCTGCTTCAATCACAACCGTTCTTGCTGCTGTTCCATACATATTACTGATTGTCTTTTTATTCAAGCCCGAGTTGATAGCTATTTCATCCGAAGATAGGTTTTCATCTAAAAATGTCTTTTTATACCAATCAATCGTTATTTCTTCAGAATCTAACTTTGCATAGGCAATCTTTTTAAAGAAATCTACAGCAAATTGTAGAAATTCAGCGTTGATAAGATTGACAATCTCAATACGATAATCTTGAGATTTGACAAGACGAATAATAATGTTCTTTACAATTTGGTCTGTGAGTGTCATATAATAGAATTTTTAAATTGTTCAAGTGTTAGGAATTTAGTTTTACGCTCATTGAATAAAGTTGAATCTTTTGCTTTTGATTTCATGTATTCAAAATATTTTGGTTCTTGCTCTGTTAAGAAAAACAATCTATTAAAAGCTTTTGCTGTTCGACCTACTGTACCACTTCCTCCAAATGGATCAAAAACTAAATCTCCTTTGTATGAGTAATATTGAATTACTCGTTTACAAAGTTCAACTGGAAAAATTGCTGAATGTACCTTATCAAAACAAGGATCTATTTTCCACACATTTGTTGACTCATATCCGTCTTCTACTTTACTTTCTGCAACAACTTTATTATCATAATTTTTAATATTCCAGTCTAATAATTTTTCTGTTGATTTTCTATAAACCATTAAATACTCTGTAACCGAATTTGGCTTGTATGCCAATGGTTTACGATGTTGCATAAATCCACCTATTCGGTTTTTTACACTTGCTTCGGGTTTCAACCAAACAATATCATCAATAAACTCCCACCCATTCTTCACTAAATATGGGTGTAGGTCGAAAGGAATTCCATAACGTTTACTTGAATGAGACCTACTTACACGAGGAATAATAATTGGAGAAGTATTTACAATTAAGAAGCGTCCCTCCTTTGTGATTCGATGTGTTTCAATGAAAACCTTTTCTAAAAACTCTAAATATGCTTGATAACTCGGATAAATAGAATAATCTCTAGCGTTATAATAAGGTGGAGAAGTAAATGTCAAATGTACACTGTCATCAGGGACAAATTTCAATGCCTCTAATACATCTGCGTTGATAACCACATTTTTTAAGAAATCGTACGTTTCAGTATGAGGTAAAGCACTTTTAACTGAGTTTTCTTTCGCAAAATATTCTTTGTAAATCACTGTACGAACCATTTCATTTTCATGATTTACAAGTGGACGCAAATGATTTTCAACATCCTCATCTTCATTAAAAACTAATAATCCTCTTATGGCTTGACAGACAATTTTAGGGTCTTCATCTTCTAAAAAACCAAATAAAATTAACTTGTTATCAGGTTTTCGTTGTCTCCCAACTGCTGATACAATTTCTCGCCTCACGCCTGTATCCTTTTCTTTTTTGTAAAACTTTATTAATAGATCAACATTAGATTCTCCATTTAACTTTGCAATATTTTTAACAGCATTCAGTCTTACTTGTGGGTGTGAATGTGATAGTAAATTGTAAAGGAATGTTCCCTCAAAATTTTTCGGCAATTGTCCTAAATTTTCCAAAATAAAATTAATACCCCCTACATCTCGCTGTGAATCAACGAGATTGGCTATCTCAGAATAGCTCTCATTTTTTTTTAGTTTTATAATATATTCTCTTGTCAACATTTCAACTATTTATACTCTACAACAACAAAGATAGATTTTTCTTAGATTAAATATGCCTTCACATGTTTCACTACCAAGTTGATATCATCTTCCGTAATATAAGGATGAATAGGCAATGAAAGTACGCAATCGGATAGTTTTTGAGTTACGGGCGAACTGCCTGCAGGATAGTTCAAATCTGCATAGGCTGTTTGCTTATGTAAGGGTTTGGGATAATACACCATAGTAGGGATACCCTGCTCTTTTAGGTAAGCTTGCAAACCGTCGCGCTGCTCTCTATTTTCTAAAGTAAGGGTATATTGCGCCCAACTAGAATAGTAACCCTCAGGGATAACGGGCGTTTTCACCACATCTTTTAATAAAGCAGTGTACATATCCGCAGCCTCATTAATATCGTTCAATTCGTACTTTTTGAAAGCTTCAAACTTAGGAATGAGGATAGCAGCTTGCAAAGTATCTAAGCGCGAATTGACACCTATGCGCACATTATCATATTTAAACGAGCCTTTTCCATGTACACGTAGTGAGTCTAACACCACCGCCCACTCATCATTATCAGTAAATACAGCACCACCGTCGCCATAGCAACCCAAAGGTTTAGCTGGGAAAAAAGAGGTAGTAGAAATATCACCTAAACTACAAGCTTTTTTACCTCTAATATCACCACCAAAACCTTGTGCCGCATCTTCCAAAATATAGAGATTATACTTATCAGCAATAGCACGAACAGCATAATAATCGGCTGGAAGTCCGAATAAATCCACCGTAATTATGACTTTTGGGGTTAATGTACCTTCTTGGATAGTTTGCTCGATAGCAGTCTCAAGAGCCGCAGCATTCATGTTGAATGTGTCTGCATCAACATCCACAAAAACAGGAGTAGCACCTTCTAAAGAAATGACTTCAGCAGAAGCAAAGAAAGTAAAATCGGGTACAAAAACAGCATCACCCGATTTCACACCCCACACTTTCAGTGCTAAAGTCAGCGCATCTGTACCATTTCCGCAAGCTAAGCAATGCTTCACGCCTACATATTCAGCCAAAGATTTCTCCAAATCTTTAACAGGTTTACCCATGATATACGCACCTGAAGCAACGGCATCAAGCAAGGATGTATCTATTTCTGATTTCAGAATCTGATACTGTTTTTTTAAATCTCTGAATTGCATAATATTGTTGATTTATGTTTGATTTTATCTATTTTGATTAATTTCTTACACGATTTGAAGTCCATTTTCCACTTCTTCATATTGTTTTTGACAAATAGAGCAATGCAGTTTATCATCCAAACGATGGCCACATTCGCAGACCCAACCAATTTGACGTGCTGGCACACCTACCATCAGCGCATAATCTTTCACATCTTTGGTCACCACCGCTCCCGCCGCAATCAGTGCAGAACGACCAACTGTATGTCCGCAAACAATGGTCGAATTTGCTCCCAAAGAAGCACCCCATTTCACCAAAGTTTTGCTATAGATTCCATGCACAGGATAATGAGAACGAGGCGTAATCACATTCGTGAAAACGCAGGACGGTCCGCAAAAAACATGATCCTCCAACTCTACACCCTCATACACCGACACATTATTCTGGATACGAACACCATTACCAATTTTCACATTGTTACCTATATTCACATTCTGCCCCAAAGAGCAGTTTTCTCCTAAAGTGGTACCTGTTTGTACATGACAAAAATGCCAAATTTTAGTGCCTTTTCCTATAGTTACGTTATCATCAACATAACTACTCTCGTGAACGAAAAAATCTTTACTCATGATTTTCTTAGTTTAAAATAGGTTTTAATTTGATTTATAATTGATTTATAAATTATCCCAATACCATTTCACAGCTTCTTTCAAGCCTGTTTTTAAAGAATATTGAGGTTGATATCCTAATAAATTTGCAGCCTTTTCGATGGATGCCAAAGAGTGAGGAATATCTCCCAAACGGGTCGGACCGTATTTCACTTCAACATGTTGAATGTCAGCATCAAATTCCGAAAGTAATTCCTTCAGATATTCTACTAATTGTTTCAGGTTATTTTGTTCGCCATAAGCTGTATTGTAAACGGTGTTGAGGGCTTCAGGATTATCTGTTTGCATTGCTAATAAGTTCATCTGAATGACATTATCAATATAGGTAAAATCCCTAGAGAAACTACCATCACCATTGATTATAGGCGATTCATGCTTCATCAGTTGTTTGACAAAAAGCGGAATCGCAGCAGCATACGCACCATTGGGGTCTTGTCGGCGACCAAACACATTGAAATACCGCAGACCGATACACTCCATTCCATACAAATTCGCAAACACATCAGCATAAAGCTCATTCACATATTTGGTAATTGCATAAGGCGAAAGCGGTTTGCCTATCTTATCCTCCACCTTAGGCAAAGCAGTTGAATCACCATAAGTGGATGAACTGGCGGCATAAATAAAACGTTTCACCTTCGCATCACGCGCCGCAACCAACATATTCAGAAAACCCGCTATATTCACTTCTGTAGATGTGATTGGATCGTTGATAGAGCGCGGCACCGAACCTAAAGCTGCCTGATGAAACACATAATCTTTAGCTTTAACTGCTGCTTTGCAAGTGTCTAAATCACGAATATCCCCTTCTATCAATTCAAAATTCGTATTTTCTAAAAATGATGCTATATTTTTCCTGTGTCCAGTTGAAAAGTTATCTAAACAACTTACCTTATGTCCTAAGTTTAACAGTGCCTCGCACAAATTAGAACCTATAAACCCTGCGCCTCCTGTTACGAGAATATTCGACATATATTCAATTTTATATTAATATTGTATATAATTTTCTACTACTTTTTTGATACCATTTTCCAATTGAACGGAAGGCTTCCAACCTAAATTGAAGAGCTTGCTAACATCCAATAATTTTCGCATCATGCCATCAGGTTTGGTATCATCCCAAATAATATCACCCTGAAAACCAACTATTTTCTGTACTAATTCAGCTAAATTTTTAATACTGATGTCTTCACCGCAACCTGCGTTCACGTGCGAAGGTGTAGTGTCGGGCGCATCGTAATTCATCAGTAGGTAAACCGAAGCATCCGCCATATCATCCACATACAAAAACTCACGCATAGGAGCACCTGTACCCCATAAAGTAACCGAAACTGTATCATCAGTCTTACTAATACCATATTGCTGAAGGATTTGCAGAATCGCCTCATCCGTTGCACTGCCACCAATCGTTTCAATCGGACGTTTAGTTAAATCCTGACGAACCGCAGCCATATTGCCTTCCATTAAATATTTACCTAATACCATTTTACGGATAAGAGCAGGTAATACATGTGATTTCTCCAAATCATAATTATCATTCGGACCATAGAGATTGGTAGGCATGATAGAGATGAAGTTGCAACCATATTGGTCGTGATAAGCTTCACACATTTTGATACCTGCAATTTTAGCGATAGCATAAGGCTCATTGGTAGGCTCCAGCACACCTGTCAGCAAGTATTCCTCTTTGATGGGTTGCTCAGATAAACGAGGATAGATACAAGATGAGCCTAAAAATAGCAACTTTTTCACACCATGCAGATAGCTTTGATGGATGACATGGTTTTGTATCATCAAATTCTCATAGAGAAACTGCGCACGATAGGTATTATTTGCGATGATACCGCCTACTTTAGCAGCAGCCAGCACCACATATTCAGGCTTTTCTTCCTCGAAAAAACGTGCTACATCCGCTTCTACTAATAAATCCAGCTCCTCGAAGCTACGTGTTACAAAATTCGTAAAACCTTTGGCTTCTAGGTTACGCTTGATAGCAGAACCCACCATTCCGAGGTGACCAGCTATGTATATTTTCGCATCTTTATTCATCACTCAAAATAATTTAAAATCTTGAAGCCACCTTTTTTCAGATAAGTCTCTTGCTTCATCAACTTTACATCCGAAAGCATCATATCTTCGATCAGACCTTGTAAGTCATATTCAGGCTGCCAACCTAATTTTGTGCGAGCTTTAGTTGAATCGCCTATCAGCAAATCCACTTCAGTTGGGCGAAAATAAGCTGGGTCAACTTCAACTATAGGTTCTTTAATGGATTGGATATACTCCAAAAACTCAGCACCTACTCGTTCCACAAACAAAGCCTCATCCACTTTAGCAATATAGCCTTTCTCATCAACTCCTTCACCTTTAAACTCGACAATAATACCTATCTCAGCAAAGGCAAGGCGCACAAACTCGCGCACTTCCGTAGTGATACCTGTTGCAATCACATAATCGTCGGGCTCATCTTGTTGCAAAATCAACCACATTGCTTTGATATAATCTTTCGCATGTCCCCAGTCACGCTTCGACGACATATTCCCCAAAAACAGCTTATGCTGCATATTCATTGCAATACGAGCAGCAGCGCGAGTAATCTTGCGTGTAACGAAGGTCTCGCCACGTAAAGGCGATTCGTGGTTAAACAAAATACCATTGCTAGCATGCATATTATAGGCTTCACGGTAGTTCACCGTAATCCAATAAGCATACATTTTCGCAACAGCATAGGGCGAACGTGGATAGAAAGGCGTAGTTTCCTTTTGAGGAATTTCCTGTACCAAGCCATATAATTCAGACGTGGAAGCTTGGTAGATACGGGTTTTCTCAACCATACCTAAAAGGCGCACCGCCTCTAACAAACGCAAAGTGCCAACACCATCCGCATTAGCAGTATATTCAGGCGTATCAAAACTCACTTTCACGTGGCTCATCGCTGCCAAATTATAGATTTCATCAGGCTGAGTTTCCTGGATAATACGTGTCAGATTCATTGAATCCGTCATATCGCCATAATGCAAAACAAACTTGCGATTATCTATGTGCGGCTCTTGGTATAAATGATCAATGCGGTCTGTATTAAATAGCGACGAGCGGCGTTTGATACCATGTACGGTATAACCTTTTTTCAGCAGAAATTCAGCCAAATAAGCTCCATCCTGACCTGTAACACCAGTAATTAATGCAGTTTTACTCATGATTATTTCATTTTAAGTTATTATTCATAATTGATAATCGCTTGCACACAACGCACAGCCGTTTGTCCGTCCCACAATTCAGGGCGTTGCGGTTTGCGCTCACTCGCTAAAGCAATATGACATTCCTTGCGGATACGTTCGATATTATTTCCTACCAATACACTTGCGCCACCATGTTCTTTCAAAGTGATAGGACGCTCGGTATTCCAGCGGAGCGTGAGACAGGGCGTACCCAGCACACAGCATTCTTCTTGCAGACCGCCACTATCTGTCAACATGATGGTTGCACCCATATTCAGTCGCA
>CAYVWK010000005.1:3940-9473 GCA_964455235.1 uncultured Paludibacter sp. | reverse complement strand
TCTTGCAGACCGCCACTATCTGTCAACATGATGGTTGCACCCATATTCAGTCGCAGCATCTCGTGATAGCCAATAGGATTCAGCAGCAGCAATTTGGGAGCAGCAACAGCCTTTTCCCACAAACCAAACTCCTTCAACATCTTCTGTGTACGCGGATGAATAGCCCAAATCACAGGCATATCTTGCGTGGCTTCATCCACAAAAAAGTCTAAGATAGCCGAAAGAATTTCAGGATGATCGACATTAGACGGGCGATGCAGAGTTGCTATAGCAAAATCTTCATTTGCAGTAATCATAAGCCCTTTGCTGTCTGTACCATCAATAATATTATCTGCAATAATTTGATTGATATCCAATTGAGCAGCTTTTTCACGATTTGCTTCAAGCGTATCAATCATAATATTGCCCACAAACTGCATACGATTTTCAGCAACACCTTCTTGACGAAGATTTTCATTTGACATACGGTCAGGTGTGAGTAATAAATCAGAAAGTCTATCAGTAACTAAGCGATTAATCTCCTCAGGCATAGCCATATCACCACTTCGCAAACCAGCTTCTATATGGCAAACCTTGATATTCAGCTTTTTAGCAGTAACGGAACAGGCAAGCGTTGCATTCACATCCCCTACCACCACTACCCAGTCGGGTTGTTCGTCTAGCAGCACCTTTTCAAACTCCATCATGGTATTGCCTACCTGCTCGGCATGCGAACCCGATCCTACTTCCAGATTGATGTCTGGGTCAGGAATACCCAAAGCCTCAAAAAACGATTCAGACATGCGCACATCGTAATGCTGACCAGTATGCACTAGTACGTGCAAAATAGGATTATTGGGATTTTTTGAATTATGTGTATCTATCGCTTTGCAGAAAGGAGCTATCTTCATGAAATTGGGACGAGCACCTACAACAGAAATAATCTTCATCTATCTAAATTTATCATTTATATTAAAGTCACAAAGATAATATATATTTAGCAATCACATACTTTAGTTGTAAAATCATTGAAATTTTTGATGCATTACAGATTTAAGATTTTTAGCTTATCTTTGTGCGTTTTTAAATATGTTTTAGAGAAATTAAACCAAGATTTAATCATCTCCCTTTTTGTCTCGTTCTAATCCATGATAACATCAAAAAACATCCTGCTTACGCTTTCTATTAGCTTTGGAATCTTGCTTTTTCATGCTTGTAGCACTTCATTTGACAAAAAAATCCCAAAAGATAGCAAAGCTTTATCCGAGTATTTGTATAGCATCAAAGACAATGAAGACTCTTTGAAAATCTTTTTGTCACAATGTGAACGACTTTCTAATCATCATTGTTCGATGCTTACGTGGAATCAATTAGGTAAATTGCAACGTAATAACGCACGCTTTTCGGAGTCACTGACCAGTCACCAAAAGGCTTTAGAGTTAGCTTTGCAGCACAAAGACACCATTAATATTGTAGAATCGCTTAATAGCATAGGCACTGTTTTTCGTCGCATAGGCGCACTTTCAGAAGCCTCTAACTATCACTATCAAGCATTGGAGTATGCGGAAGCTTTTTCAGATTTACACACCTACGAGGGCACAAAAAACCAAGTAAAGTCACTTAATGGCATCGGAAATATCAGTCTAAGTTTAGGCCATTATGAAGATGCTCTATCCTATTTTCAAAAGGCTTTAAAAGGTGAAATCGAGTTGGATAGTCCGCTTGGTCAAGCCATCAACTTAGCCAATATTGGTAGTATTTACGAACATTCCGAGCAATATGATTCTGCAAGGATATATTATCAAGAATCATTGATTCAAAATCGCTATGCCAACTCTACTATGGGAATAGGTTTAAGTCACATTCATTTAGGTGATTTATATCGCATAGAAGAGAACTACGAAAAGGCCAAAGATGAATACGAAAAAGCTTATATCCTGATGGAAAATATTGCAGATAAATGGCACTGGCTTGAGGCTTGTTTATCCATTGCAAACATTCATTTGCTGACTAATAATGATGTAGAATTTATGAATTATCTCGTGGCGGCAGAAAGTACTGCAACCGAGATTAATTCACCCGAACATCTAGCAACTATCTATAAACTCAAGCACGATTATCATCTTAAAAAGAACGATTATCAAGCTGCTTTGAAAAACTATAAACATAGCGTTGCTTTAGGTGATAGTATTCAAGGGGTTACGAATAGCAACCAGCACATGGATATTCGGGTGAATTATGAAAGGCGCAAATACGATAGATTTATTCAGGAAATGGAGTTTAAAAATGCGGAAAAACAAGCACAAAGGCGCATTACGCTCTATATTTTTATACTGATAAGCATACTCGCATTGATGCTTTCCATCTTTCTGTATTATGCTTACCGCCAGCGAACACGTGTCAACAAAACCTTGAAAGAGCTCGAAAATATACGCACCAGTTTTTTCACAGGCATCACGCATGAATTTAGAACGCCGCTGACCATCATGTTGGGCTTAGCTGAGCAGATTAAAGCCAAGAAAGATGCAAGTTCATCCGCTAAAACCATCATTCAGCAAGGAAATATCTTATTGAATATGGTCAACCAACTATTGGATATGACCAAGATTAAATCCAATATTGATAATTGGAAATGGGTACATGATGACATTATTTCCTATAGTAGCATGGGGGTTGAAACCCTTAGGGAATACGCATCTATCAAAAAAATTGATTTGGTTTTTCAGTCGGATGATAGGGTTTTAAAAGTTGATTTCCTACCTGATTTCATAGATAAAATCATCATCAATTTAATATCTAATGCCCTAAAACACACACCAAAAGGAGGGAAAATCAGCGTAATTATATCAAGCAAAAAACAAGATTACCACATACAGGTAATAGATACGGGCAGCGGTATCAAGCCTGAAGATTTGCCTTATATTTTTGATGAGTTTTATCAGAGTGAAGACCAATGGCAAAGTGGAACTGGAATAGGTTTGGCCATGGTGCATAAGATGGTAGAGATTATGAAAGGCAGTGTTGAGGCGAAGAACAGAAGCGGAGGAGGAGCAGAATTTATCATCAATTTACCTAAAAAACAGGCTTTTGAAGTCAAAGAAGATAAAATTACCAATACCCGTATTCAGCTAAAAGATGAATACTTTATTGATACTAAAGTAGAGCCAATCGAACAGAAGGAGGTAGAGCAAGTGGAAGAAAAGGCAATAGAGGAGCTGAGTCTTCCGAGTATTTTGGTGGTGGAAGATAATGCTGATATTCAAAATTACATCAGTTCTTTATTGGATGATAAATACACCATTCGCTTTGCTAATAACGGACAAGAAGGGTTGGAGAAAGCAATAGAATTTCAGCCAGATTTGATTATCACGGATTTAACTATGCCCGTGATGGATGGTTTTCAGCTGTGTAATGCCATACGCTCCAACCACAATCTGAATCATATACCTATTATTGTGATAACTGCTAAATCATCTGATGAAGACAAGCAATTAGCCCTTTCATTAGGAGCAAATGCCTTTATGGTGAAGCCTTTTAGTTCGCGAGAATTGAAGATACGAGTAGAAAATCATCTACAACAAAAAGAAAATTTACGCCTGAAATTCTCTAAAATGACAGTTGAAAACTTGAAAGATACGCCTCTTTTCAACGATCAGGATCGTGCATTTACCGAGCATCTCACCACGCTTGTTTATCAACACATTACTGATATTCAGCTGAATGGAGATATGCTTGCTGAGCGTATGTTTATGAGTAGATCGCAACTCAACCGCCGTATAAAAAGTGCATCAGGATTAAGTTTATCCGCATTTATCACGCGTGTGCGTTTAGAAAAAGCCAAGCGAATGCTGTCATCTAACGACACCAGCATAGCAGATATCGCATTAGCTTGTGGTTTTGAGGATTCTAATTATTTCAGTAGGATATTCAAGCAGACCTATAAGCAAACTCCATCGCAGTTTAGGAGAAGTTTGGAGGCTTAAACCGCCACTATCGACCTAAAGAACCACCCATGATATCGAGCAATTCATTGGTAATTGATTGCTGGCGCAGTTTATTATATTCAAGCGTAAGCTCTTCTGTGAGGTTATCGGCATTATCCGTTGCAATTTGCATGGCTACCATGCGCGCAGCATGTTCTGAAGTCACCGAATCAACATGCGTCGTGTATAGTTTCAGTTTGATAGTCTTAGGCACAAGCTGCTGCAACAAAGTGGTTTGATCGGGTTCAATAATATAGAGGTTATTTTCCGCTTTTCCCTTAGGTTCTAACGTAATAGGCAAAAATGCCTCATGAGTAATCAGCTGTGTTCCTCTACTTTTAAAATGATGATAAATCAATTCAACCCTATCAATTTCGCCTTTGACAAAGCTCTCCATCAGCTTACTCGCTATCTTATCAGCCTCTTTATAAGTTGGATTATCACTCATATAACTGAAATCGCCCGCAATAGTAACATCCATCTCCTTAGCGGCTTTCGCAACCTTATCACCAATAGGATAAACCATGATATGCTCCTTACCGAGATGACTCCAACTTTTGACAACATCCTTTAGTTTATCATTAATATTTTGATTGAATCTACCGCAAAGGCTACTATCGGAGGAGAAAGCAATCAATACAACACGTTTCACCTCACGTTCTGCCGTATAAGGTATAGGGGGAAGCTCTTCATTATGTAAAAAGACATGCATCAGCTCTGTTAGTTTTTGCTGATAAGGTAGCAGATTTTGAAATATATTTTGTGCCTTCCGCAGTTTTGCAGACGACACCATCATCATTGCCGAAGTAATCTTTTGGGTAGATTTAATCGACTGGATTCTTCCTTTTATTTCCTTTAAATCAGCCATTCAATTATGCCTTAATTGCTTGGATTGTATCTGCTGCAACCTCTTCAATGATAGCAGCAATTGCATCATTCATCTGACCTTTCTTGATAAGATTCAGTACATCATTTTTGTGTGCTAATTCAAGTCTATTGAGAAACTCTTTTTCAAATTGATGCACTTGATCGTAGCTGATATCCTTCATCAGGCCACGCGTGCCACAATAAAGAATAGCAATTTGATGTTCGACGCTCATGGGCGTATGAACAGGCTGAACCAACAAACGTTCGTTCTTTTTACCTTTGTCGATAGCCATAGCCGTAACCGAATCCATATCCCCACCAAACTTAGAAAATGCAGCCAATTCATTGTACTGAGCTTGGTCAAGCTTTAAGGTACCCGCAACCTTTTTCATCGCCTTAATTTGGGCATTTCCACCCACACGAGAAACAGATATCCCCACATTAATAGCAGGACGAATACCTTCATTAAACAAATCAACATCCAAGAATATCTGTCCATCAGTAATTGAAATCACATTGGTTGGAATATAGGCAGATACGTCGCCAGCCTGCGTTTCGATGATGGGCAAAGCGGTTAGCGAACCACCCCCTTTAACCTTATCTTTCAAACTCTCTGGCAGATCATTCATATTTTCCGCTACATCTTCTTGTGAGATGATGTTAGCAGCACGCTCTAACAATCTGGAGTGAAGGTAGAAAATATC
>CAYVWK010000005.1:1867-3840 GCA_964455235.1 uncultured Paludibacter sp. | reverse complement strand
AGCGATGCTTGTCTTACCTGTTTGTCTATCGCCAATGATAAGTTCGCGCTGCCCGCGACCGATTGGGATCATCGCATCCACCGCTTTCAAACCCGTTTGAAGAGGCGTATCTACAGGTTCTCTAAACACAACACCAGGAGCTTTTCGTTCGAGGGGCATCTCTATCAAACTACCAGATATTGGCCCTTTACCATCCAAGGGTTCGCCAATAGGATTTACCACGCGCCCCAGCAGACCTTCACCCACATAGATAGATGCAACCCTACCTGTACGTTTGACAGTAGAGCCTTCCATCACATCAATTGAATTGGAAAGCATGACTGCACCCACATTATCTTCCTCTAAATTCATAACGATGGCTTGCATACCATTATCAAATTCAAGTAGTTCGTTCGCTTCGGCATTGTGCAGTCCAAATATTCGCACCACACCATCGCTCACACTAATCACAGTGCCCGTTTCATCAAATTGTACGCTGGTGTCAAGTCCCTTAAGCTGCATGCGCAATATCTCGGAAACCTCACTCACCTTAATCATTTTTTCTGCCATACTATCTGTCTAATTTAATAATTTCCTCACTCCCTTTAATTGTATTTTTGATGTGAGCAAGTTTACTTGATAGGCTTGCGTCCCATCTATAATCACCAAGTTGTAAAATAAACCCTCCTATGATATCTGGATTAGTTTCTGTTTCTAATTCGATGCTTTCATCCACAATCTTCTCAATACGCATCAAAAATTTATCTATCTCTTTTTGTTCAATAGCGTAGGCTGTGGTAAGTTTAGCATCTTGAATCTTAAATCTTTTGCGATACATCTCTATATATTGTAAAGCAATAAAATGCAAAACCTCCTGCCTATCGTTCTTGAGAATCAGGTCGAACATCTTATCAAGAGAAACAGGAATACGACCATCACATGCCGTTAGGATGAATTTTTTCTTATCTGAAATAGAGATTGTACGATCGCTCAATATACGCCGAAGCAGAGGGGTATACGTAAAAACCTCGACTAGTAGTTTCAGTTTGTTATACACCTCATCTTGCTCGCCATTCTCAATAGAAAATTCGAGCAAAGTAGTTGCATAGCGTGATGAAATCAGACCTGTATTCATCTTTTAGGATTTTGATAGCTCTATTTCGTCTAACAAACGATCAATCATTTTAGACTGCTCTTCGGGGGTAGTCAGTTTTTCTCTCAACATTCTTTCTGCCAGTTCCACAGAAAGCAATGCCGCTTCATTTCTAATCATGCGAATAGCTTTCTCCCTTTCTTCTGATATCTGATTGCGGGCAGATTGGATGATTTTCTCTGATTCAGACTGAGCATCGTCCTTAGCTTTCGCAATAATCTCCTCCTTAATTTTAGCACCTTCTTTCAGAATTTCAGCCTGTTTAACACGTGTCTCAGCAAGAATAGTTTCGCGCGTTTCCGTTATTTTAGCCAACTCTTCATTTGCTTTTTCAGCAGCAAGCAAAGAGTTTTCGATGTAGTTTTTTCTATCATCTACTGCTTTTAAAATAATAGGAAATGCGAATTTCGCTAAGACGAAAAGCACAATTAAAAACGAGAGCGTCATCCAGAAAACCAAGCCTGGTTCAGGAGTTAGTAATGCCATAAAGTTTGCTAATTAGAGAATAAAACCACACACAACAATTGCGAAAAGCGCAGCACCTTCAATCAGTGCAGCCGCGATAATCATACTGGTACGGATGTCAGACCCAGCTTCGGGTTGTCTAGCAATACCTTCCACAGCAGCGTATCCGATTTTACCAATACCTAAAGCGGCGGCAACAACTGCTACTGCTACACCTAAAGCTTTGCCTACTACATCTATACCACTTGTTACGTCTAATAATACTGTTAGTAATTCCATAATTTTTATCTATTAATTTATAATGATTTCCTTAATATAATACTTAAAATAACATTTGCTCTTTTGTCAGGGGCTCTCTCAACTCAACATCTCAACA
>CAYVWK010000005.1:0-1767 GCA_964455235.1 uncultured Paludibacter sp. | reverse complement strand
GTAAAAATAAGCATAGTCAGACCCAACACAATCGCATGCCCCGCCATGATATTAGCAAATAGACGAATCATCAAAGCGAAGGGTTTCGTAAATAAGCCAATAAACTCGATAATAGGCATGATGGGGATAGGGAACTTCAAAAAGATAGGCACATCAGGCCAAATAATATCCTTATAATATGCTTTATTACCCGTTAGGTTGATAACAAGGAAAGTCGCCACTGCCAAGACAACCGTAACGGAGATATTCCCTGTAACATTAGCACCCCCTGGAAAAACAGGAATCAAACCCATCAAATTACTAAGTAATATGAAGAAGAAAACAGTTAGCAAGTAAGGCGCATAACGTTTGTAATCTTTTCCTACTGAAGGTTTGATAAGATCATCATTTATCATTATAATAACTATCTCCATCATCCCCACAAATCCTTTTTTAGGTTTGAGAGGTTCTTTTTGATAGGCTTTAGCGATACTAAGCATTAAAAGAATGATAATCAGAGAGGTGATTATGATAGAGCTTGCATTTTTGGTAAGCGATAAATCCAATGGTCTAATATAGCTTCCATCCTTATCAATTTCAACTATCTTTCCTTTATATTTTCCTTCTGATGGCACATAAAAACCCTTTTGTTCAGCCTCTCCATTTTGTAATTTTGAGGATGAAAAGAGATGCCAACCTGAAGTTTTACTGTATAAAATAATGGGTAAATGTAAGGTCAGATCTGTCTCTCCATAACTTACTATATGCCATTCGTAGGAGTCAGCTAGATGATCCAAAATAGTAGCTTTCACATCCAACTCACCCTCCTCACTATTTGCACTTGAGGCAAGAAGCGGCGATTGAAATAAGAATAAAAATGCAAGAATGCTATATATGTATCTCTTTTTTGTCATTAACGTGCTACATCACTATCAGAATTTACCTGCTCCACAGGAGGTTTATTCTGCTCTATTTTAAACTTGATATATTTTTCTATTTGGGTGAAAATATAGGTTTCCCACACTAAATTCATACTATAGAAAATCAAAAATATTATAGCAAAGCTTCTGATATGCTGCTTATCTATTACCCAATAAGCAATTAATATCACAAAGGTTGCGAACATTTTTATCATCCTAAACATCATATAGGTATTAACCATTTTTTTGCTCTCACGAAGAGCACTGCGTCTCAAAAAAACAATGAATAGCAGTCCGAGCACATAAAAAAACAGCGGGATAAGCGCATATCCATCAACCTGCATATTAGGAAAGAAGTGTTTGAGGATAAACCAAACACCACCCCCAGCTACTATCAATAAAATAGTATGAAGTAAGATAATTTTGCTAATTAGTTTTTTCATAACATGCTGATTTATATCAATGTTTTGTATGCACGGAATCTATACACACTGTAATTTTATTATCACTCACCTCTACAAAACCATCTGCAATCTCTATGGATTGTACTTTTCCCTCTTTCACAAACGACAATGTCCCTTTATGTAAAGACGAGATTAAAGGGGCGTGATTAGTCAGAATCTGAAATGAACCCATAGAGCCAGGCAAAGTGATTGATTCCACTTCACCACTAAAATAGGTCTTTTCTGGAGAGAGAATTTCAAGCTGCATATTAGTTCGAGTTACGGCTTTGTTCAATTAATTTATCCCCTTTAGCAATTGCTTCTTCGATAGTCCCCACATTCATAAAGGCAGCCTCTGGGTAATGGTCTAATTCACCATCCATAATCATCTTGAAGCCTTTGACGGTATCTTCTATAGAAACGAG
>CAYVWK010000004.1:0-42202 GCA_964455235.1 uncultured Paludibacter sp. | reverse complement strand
GTTGAGAAGTTTAAAAGTTTAGGTTAATACTTTACTATGGAGTTTAAACCTCTAAACTACTAAACCCCTAAACCAGTCCCATTAATCATTATTCTCATTGGCACATTAGTCTCATCGGCACATCATTCTCTCATCCTCTTCCTCAGCCACTCTGGTACAGGTGATTTAGGTAAAGGAACGATGGCGTTTGGAGATGCTGCTAAGTTGCTAACCACAGTATGAGGCACATCACGATGGCAGTCCCAGCAAGCCTTTCCGGCACCATTTCGAGCTTCTGTATAAGTAATCATACCTGTTTTTACGAAATCCTGATTTAGCTGAGAATGACAACGGATACAATTTGCCATAATGACGTTATTGCTTGGTTTGCGTGGACGAATCACCTGAGGTTCAGCCTTGATGGTAAAGACAGCAGAGTGATATAGGCCATCCATCGCTTTAAAAGCATATCCTTTAAAGATATTATCTTGTGGCACATGGCAATCGTTGCAGGTAGTCCATGAGTGATGCGAACTATGCATCCACGATTGATAATAAGGAGTCATGATATGGCAATTGATACAAGCTGATGGGTCTTCTGACAGATAAGAATGGGCACGCGACATATAAACTGTATACGCGCCTAAACCAACGACCAACCCACTCACTACAAAAAGCGGAACCACAAAGACTCGAGGGATGATTGATAAGAATTTCTTCATAAAAATAAATTTATATGAGTAGTATATTTACGATTTGCATAGTGCAAAAGATAAAATTTACCTTTTGCTTACTTTGCGAATGACTTTTAAAACTTCTAATTCCATCATTTCATAAGCTTTCAAATTAGGATGTACCCCATCAGGAGCTAAATCGGCAGGTAATCCACCTCGCTCATCTACTAAAAGGGTATAATAATCAACATATGGAATCTTATTTTTATCAGCATAAGCTTTCAAAAGTTTATTCATAGCTTTAATTTCAGGGACAGCATCAATTGTTTTATTCCATCTGTACTGATACGCAGGAAGAATACTGCAAAGAATTGGTTTGATTTTATGATAAAGAGCCAACTCACACATAGATTGAATATTTTGAAGGATATGTTCATGGCTGATATAGCCGTTATTTCGAGCGATATCATTGGTTCCAGCAAGTATTACAACCACTTTAGGATTTAAATTAATAACATCAGCTCGAAAGCGCACAAGCATTTGATGAGTAGTCTGGCCACTAATCCCTCTTCCTACAAAATTATTATCAGTAAAAAAACTGGGATGTTGTTTCGCCCAATTGTCCGTTATGGAATTACCCATAAATACAGCTTTAACTGATTTATTTACAGTCAGATTCGCATCAGCATAACGCTGAAAATTAGCCCAATCCTTATTGCGATGTTTGATTTTCTCTTTTTCAACAAAGTGTTTTTGAATATCACTATACTGATCGGGACTTAATGTAATTTGTAAAGATTCCGACTGTTGAGCAGAAAGAGAAAAGGATATTACCAAGCAAAGAGCCGAAAGAGTGTGTTTTAACATGCAAAGCGAATTTAGAATTAGTTGTGGCAAAGATAGTCTTTTCAATATAAGAAATTGTTAAAAGCGTCTAAAAATAGCATTTTATATAACATCAAAACGAGGCAAATAAATTTACATTCAGGTATTTTGTATATTAAACATTTATACTATCTTTGCAGTCCGTTTATTATCCCAATAAAAAATCAGGTTTTAAACTGATGAAACATGCTGAATTTGTGCCGATTAGCCTCATTCAAACTCAGTAGAAAAATCAGCTAAAAACGATATTAATTAATTAAATTTATTATTAAGAGTGGATACAATAAGTTATAAAACGATTTCTGCTAACAAACAAACAGTGCAGAAAGAGTGGGTAGTAGTAGATGCTACCGATATGATTTTGGGACGCATGGGTTCAAAAGTAGCCAAGCTTTTGCGTGGCAAATACAAACCAAGCTTCACCCCTCACGTTGACTGTGGTGATAATGTGATTATTATTAATGCAGAGAAAGTTGCAATGACAGGTAACAAATGGACAGAGCGCGTATATTTACGTCATACTGGTTATCCAAGCGGTCAGAGAGCAACAACGCCAGCTGAATTATTGGAGAAAGATCCTGAGAAATTAATTCGCAGAGTGGTAAGAGGTATGTTACCAAAAAACAGATTAGGTGCGCAAATTTTGAACAACCTATATATATATGTAGGTCCAGAGCATGACAAGCAAGCCCAAAAACCAACAACAATAGATTTAAACGCAATTAAATAATGAGTATGGAAGTAATAAATGCCTTAGGAAGAAGAAAAGCAGCTGTTGCACGTATATACGTAACCGAAGGAAAAGGTCAAATCACCATCAACAAACGTGATTTAGACAACTATTTTCCATCACCAACATTGCAATATATTGTAAAACAACCTCTAAATAAGTTAGGCGTTGATGCAAAATACGACATCAAAGTTAACTTAGTAGGCGGTGGTTATAAAGGTCAAGCTGAAGCTTTGCGTTTAGCTATTGCACGTGCATTAGTAAAAATAAACCCAGAAGATAAACCAGCATTAAAAGTTGAAGGATTTATGACTCGCGACCCACGTATTGTTGAGCGTAAAAAACCAGGTCAACCAAAAGCACGTAAGAGATTCCAATTCTCTAAACGTTAATGCCTCGATCCCGACTTGTCGGGACTCGGCAACCGTGTGGATGAAATATCGGCATATTGGCACATTAGTCACATTGGCATATTAATCTCATCGACACATCAATTAAGTTTAGTATCTAAACTCTTTGGACTCTAGCAATCATCAGACTACCAGAGAGTTGATATCAAAAGAATGTAAACAAATAAAATAAAAAAACAAATGTCAAGAACAAATTTTGAACAATTATTAGAAGCAGGTTGCCATTTCGGTCACTTAACTCGTAAATGGAATCCAGCTATGGCTCCTTATATTTTTATGGAGCGTAATGATATACATATCATTGACTTACACAAAACAGTAGTAAAAGTTGATGAAGCTGCTGCAGCACTTAAATCAATCGCAAAATCAGGTAGAAAAATTCTATTTGTAGCAACAAAAAAGCAAGCTAAAGGTGTTATCGCTGAAAGAGCAGCTGAAGTTGGCATGCCTTATATTACAGAACGTTGGGCTGGTGGTATGTTAACCAACTTCCCTACTATTCGTAAGGCAATCAAAAAAATGTCGACTATCGACAAAATGACTACAGATGGTACTTTTGATAATATATCAAAACGCGAAAAACTTCAAATTTCTCGTCAACGTGAAAAACTAGAGAAAAACTTAGGTTCTATTGTTGACCTAACACGCTTACCATCAGCTATTTTTGTAGTTGACGTAATGAAAGAGCATATTGCAGTAAAAGAAGCTCAAAAATTAGGTATTCCTATTTTTGCAATTGTAGATACTAACTCAAATCCAAAAGGAATTGACTTTATAATTCCAGCGAATGATGATGCTACTAAATCTGTAGATGTAATCGTAACCGCATTAGTTCAAGCAATTAACGAAGGTTTGGAAGAGCGTAAAGTAGAGAAAGTTGACAATCCCGAATCTGGTGATGAAGCTCCAGCACAAAAGGATAGAAAACAGCGCGTAGCAAGACGCACCAGAACCAAAAAAGAAGATGGTGAAGCTTTAAACGCAAATGTTGCAAGTAAATTTGCAAAAGAAGAGGATGAATAATTACGAATGTTGAACAATTATTAAAGAAAGAAAGATATTATGGCTGTAACAATGGCAGATATTTCGAAATTGCGTACCATGACAGGTGCCGGTATGATGGACTGTAAAAACGCATTAATCGAAGCTGAAAATGATTTTGATAAAGCAGTAGAAATTATACGTAAAAGAGGTCAAGCAGTAGCTGCAAAGCGTAGCGATCGCGAAGCATCTGAAGGCTGTGTTTTAGCTGATGCTAAAGATGGTTTTGCTGCAGTAGTAGCATTAAAATGCGAAACCGACTTCGTAGCTAAAAATGCTGATTTCATTGCACTTACTCAATCTATTTTAGATGCGGGTATGGCTGCAAAAGTAAAATCAACTGAAGAATTAGCTGCTTTAGAAATGGACGGTCGTACCATTGGTGACTTGGTAACTGAGCGTTCAGGTATTACGGGTGAAAAAATGGAATTAGACTACTTTGAATTTGTTGAAGGCGGTAGTGTAGTTTCTTATATCCACCCAGGTAACAAATTAGCTACTATTGTTTCATTTACAGAGGCAGGTGTTGATCATCAAGTAGCTCGTGACATTGCAATGCAAGTTGCTGCAATGAATCCAGTATCATTAGATCGCTCGTCTGTTCCAGAAAGTGTAATTCAACAAGAATTAGCAATCGGTAAAGAAAAAGCACGTGAAGAAGGTAAACCAGAAGCAATGCTAGAAAGAATTGCAGAAGGTCGTTTAAACAAATTCTTCCAAGAATCAACGCTTGTAGAGCAAGCATTTATCAAAGATGCAAAACTTACAATTGCTGATTATCTAAAAGCAAACAACGCAAGCATAACTGCTTTCAAACGCGTAACGTTAAATCAAGAGTGATATAAATTTTTGATTAGAAATGATAGAATGAGCTGCTTTTCAATTTTGAGGAGCAGCTTTTTTTGTGGATACTACCGAATGATATAAGCAATATGCCCCTTCGCTTTACAGCAATATTTTTATATTCTCAACTTGATTCGACTTTGTGATGATTTGTAATATGTAAACCCCACACAGCTTATCTGTTTCTAAACGGTTAGTATTTTGACCTGAAACCACTAATTGACCAGAGAGGTTGTAAAGGTTTAATCGCAAAGGAGTTACACCATCTAACACAATATTCCCATTTTCTCTATAGATAGTCGTTTGAATATAGCTTACAGGGTCTGAACTTGGAGGTGATTTAAAAATATCAGTAACAGTATATTTCCCAATACCATTGGTTGCTGAAAGGACAAAAATCTCTAATTTATCGTTCTGCCTTCTTGCAAACACATCACCCCATCCATTAAGATTGTAATTGGCTCCTAAAGAAGGAGTTGAAGCAATAATTACAGCATCTTTTAAACTGCCATTTGGTAATCGAAGAATATCTGCTTTCTCCTGTTGTGCTTCTATGGGACTAACTTCTTTCGAGCGGTATTTGAAATAAGCGATAATATCATCATCTCCGTCTTTTGTTATATATTGAACAGATGTCCCCCATCCTCTAACAACATCACTTGAAGAGACTGCTATAGAATCTCCAGATACATTAAACTTTACTATTTGACGCTCCGATTCTTTATAGTAGTACTCTCCTGTATTGGATCTGGTAATAGAGCTTTGGATGTTTTTACCATGCACTTCAAATAGTTCATTTGGAGAATTATCAAAAACAAACCCTCCATTTTGTAGAGGGTTAGGTTTCATTGACCAGTATAATACCTTAGCATAACCTGCAATTTTATTAGTAGCGTATATCCGCGCCGTTCCTTCATCATAACTACCCGATATAAAAATCTTATCCCCATATCTCCCTAATGGATAAGAAGTTTTGGTATAATAATCTACGACCACTTCTGGCTGAGTTTGCGAAACATTAGACCACATATACACTTTAAAGTGATGGGGATCGGCATTCGCCTTTGGGCCGACTACATTGGATAGTAGCAGTTTACCATCATCAGTCAATCCTCCATCACCAATAGCAACCAAATTGCCATTATTCGTTTGGGCAATTACACCACCCGTGCGCAAAGAGTCGATAAAACTTCCATCATCTGCGTTATACATTAACACTTTGGCTTGCCCATCACCAACTCTGGTAAAGATGAACACCCTATCCTGATTATTCATCTTCCCAACAGCCATATTTCGTGTAGAACTATTAACAACAGAAAACATGTCTATCTGTGTACCTGGCAACACAAGCGGGTTAGCGGGTGTATTCGCATTTGAAAAGCTCCAATTTTGAGATATATTTTTCACATTGGTACGTTCTGCCACTTTTTTACAGAAACGATGATAGATGGCTTTATCAGCAGGATCAGTAGAGATTGCTAATTCAGACAAAGCACGAGAGCCTTGATAATACGCTATTCTTTTTGTTTGCCAGATGCCATATCTTTCAAAAGCGTCAATATAGTTTTCCAAGCGATAATGCCAAGCACTATTTTTCGTTAAGATACGTTCATCAAACTCCAACTCCATGTCCATGTTTTCACTTATAGCATTTTGACACGCTGCATCCAACCTATCTGCTATCAAAGGCTCTTTGAAGAAATAATTAGGTTGGAGATAAGCATAATTAAACTTCCATTGAGCCCAATCTTTCCATCCAGGAGAATTAAAATAAGGAATCCAAGTAAAGCTATATTTGTAGTCATTAAGGTATTCAGCAACAGGAGCAGAAATCGTTTTAGAGTTTGATGCCTCTTCCGCAATCCAATAAAAACCCGCTAATTCCAGGTGTTGATAATTACCTTCATTAAATTTTTCACGGACATAATCAACATACCATTTGACAGCATCAATACGGTCTTGATTTACATTAAAATTCAACACCCGACCATCTTCAACGGTACCCCAGTTAGTAAGTGTTTTGATGGGTTCAGGAATACCTATTACCAACTTGTGTTTTGTAAGAGGTTGACCAATACGTTTTGTTGCGTTACCAATAGCTGTTTCCAAAGCACCAGCAGTATAATTCTTTTGGAAAAAATAGTTCACCAGCCTCTTCCAATCAGCTTGTGTAGCTGGATTAGGAGTGTAACCAGTAGCAAAAGAAACTCCATTTCCATCCTTTATTTCGAGAAATAAATAACTATCGAACATCCAATGTTCTTGTCCTTGTTCATCTATATAAGTCACATAAGGCTTAACCCTATTAGCGTCCCATTGATAATTACGATGCGATCCGCCACCATACATCAACACTAAATCTCTACACTCAGGCCAAGAGTCTCTTGTTTCCCAAGGATACAGCGCTTTAGCTGATTTTTTACTCAAAGCCTTAGTTTCATGATTTGGTAAAGATGCTAGAGTCAGGATAGTTAAAATGAAAAGGAATTTTTTTCGAGTTTTCATTATATTAATAGATTGCTATAGGTTTAGGAACAGACATAAATGTATCAATTGCGAGAGGATGAGGAATAAATAAGGTTCTATAGAATACATCCTCAAAATCATCAATATCAGGTATAGAAACGGTAGATCCCAGATCCTCATTTAAGAATTGAGCTCTCAGCTTCTCTCCTGACTTATCAGTGTAATCAACCACAACACCTATGTCTTCTGTGTTGATAGGCTGACCAAACTTTAAGATAAGTTCACCAGAGACAGCTAATAGGGTACTAGATATTAAAGCTCTATCTGGTAAAGAGTTTTGATACTTCTCGCCATAAACACGAATTATCCTTTCAAATGGGATGGACTGGTGACCCTTACCATCATAGGTAAACACTTTAAGCGTGTAACTACCTTCTCTAATAATCTTATCACTTTCGGCACCACCTATAACAATTTCAAAAGAGTCAGTAGATGCTGTTTTATCAATATCAATAAAAAGGGAGTCTTTGAAAGGAGTCCAATAAAACCCTACCGATTTAGCTCTTGGGTCAGAAGCCCAGAAGCGCAATTTAACGCGATTATTACCTGGAAAAACCAGTACAGAATCGACTTTCCCAATGTAGATTGTTTCTCCTTGAGAAAGATAAATACTATGTTTATCATTCATATCTGTACAGCTAAATGCTATCAAAATCATAGTAGCTGCCACAAAGAATTGTTTGAATAGTTTCATATTATAAATTTTATTTTCAGTAAATTTAAACTAAATCATTTACTCACTAACTTCATCTTTTTTAACGATTCCCCAGAAAGACAACTCGTTAATATGAAGAGCTTTAGAGCCTCCCCAAGTACTTTTGAGTTGGAATCTCAGATACCTAACGATAGGAACCTCATCGGAGAAATTAAACTCTTCGCCTGCGCGTACATAAGCTTCATCTTCTGCAGTTACTGGATCGCCAGCTTGTCCGCCCGAAGGGCGTTTTGACTCACAATCAACCAATAGAGTCCATTCTGGATTGTTTTTCCAATTTACATTTTCATTATCTTGTGCTAAAGCAGAGTTATTAGTACCCCACCATTCAAATTCACGTGGATTATGCAATGCAAATATGAAGTCGATACGTTGCCATATTCTAAAGCGCGACAATTTCGCTTTCACTCCTAAATCCATAGTAAAGTAGGGAAAATCAGTAGGCTGCATGATATAGAAGCAATTCTCTCGTACATTAGTTATACCATCCCACATCTCCGACATCGGACCTCCAAACGCAGTATGTTGTTTAAACTGAGAAGATAGTTTAATCTCTTTAAAGCCACTTTTAGGGATTACTTCTTCAAATTTAGGTTTCATTTTAAAAGTAGAAGTATCGGTTCGATTAAAATAAGCATCGCGTATAAAGACACCATAAATATTCTCAATAGAATCTAATCCATATACTGCTTTGTCGGCCAAAGCCTCAGTAGAATAGAAGGTTTCAATATGTTGATAAGACTCTCCTGCTACATCTGTTTGCATAACCACTTCCACGACGATATCTTCCCGAGTTGGATTTTCCCAAGTTATTCTGAATCCACCCACTTTAACTTCTGTTTCTACTGTTTCAATGATACTATAAATAACTGCATCATCTGGATTAATTTCCGTTTCTACAGCTTCAGATTCATTTTGGCTAGAATCAACAGCATATAATTTGATTGTTTGCGATTCTTTTTTCCCAAATCCTTTAATATACATTTTATTACTATAGGCGGATGTTTTAGTTGTTCGCAGTTCACCCGTACCTATGGTATATTCAGCTTTCACATAAAGCAAATCAGTTTCATCAGGTAAATCGTAGGTTATTTCAACAGCTCCATTCAGATTTTCAACTTTCACATTGGAAACAGGTTGTGGTGGAATATTATCTATAGGATATTGTCCAATAAATTCTTCTTTACAAGCTACCAATACAATAGTTGCACAAGCTATTAATCCTATTAAAATTTTATTTTTCATTTTGTTGATTGTTTGATAGTTTATCATTTCATCAATTAATTTTGGCTATTATTATTCGGCTCCATCTTTAGTAAATTACCAATAGGGATTTTGCACTAAATTAGGATTTGACCTTAGAGCGTGCTGACGTAGAGGCCAGAAGTATTCTTTAGTAGAAAACTCCATCAGTTCCAGCGTTATCGTATTATAATATTCAGCTGTACTTTTGCCATTTACATTCCAAGCTCTAATGGGTCTATTAAGTACTTCATCTGCTATATTCCAGCGACGTAAATCCCAGAATCTTTTACCCTCAAACGCCAATTCAATCATGCGTTCTTTTCTAATAATTTCTCGTAGGCCAGATTGATTTGTAGGTTTATCAGGAAATCTGGAGTGGTCAGCCCAACTCTCAACGACGCCTTTTAAACCAGCTCTTTCTCTCACCAAATCAAGGTATTTATAAACATCAGCATCTGGACCAACGTATTCATTGCGAGCTTCAGCATACATTAAATATAAATCGGCTAAACGGAATACAGGGTAAGTCATACGTTTATAAATCATCGTAGTAGTACCTGATGTTTCAAAACTAGAATATTTTCGAATATAATATCCTGTAATATTGTAGCGTATAGAGCTATTTTTACCAGCTAATTCACCAGCTTTACCGCGAATAACCCAAGACTCATCTGCATTCGGGTCTCCTTTCCCTACATCCTTATAGCGACCATTTCCAAACCAAACAGCACCATCAAAAGCTAAGGAAGCATAGAAACGAGGTTCTCTGTTTTGATTTAAATTTGCTGTAACAAAATTTTCACTCACATAATATTTTTGCCCCGTTGATTGAGAGGTTTCGTATCTATTCTCGTAGTTGTATGATGGGTCCTCATCAATAGGAACTCCATTTTTTGAATAGAACATTTCGGCAACATGTAATGGAGCTGAGAACACTGGCTGACCCACCGCATTGGTTAAATGCTCTTCTGTAAAAGGAGGAAGTGTAAATCCTTGAGATAAGGAGATTGTATTTTCGGGAATACCCCATATAATCTCTCGATTCCATTTCTCACCATACACATTTCTATTCGACATGAGTGCTTTAGTCTCATCTGAAACAGGATACCTCAAATCATTAAAATAATATATTTGATGATTGGCAGAATCAGCTGTTTCAATAGCATCTAAACAAGCATCCATGGCTATTTTCCATTTTTCAACTGAATATTCAGTAGGAAATAGATGTACTCCTCTTGAGTCAACCAAGTCTGCATAGGCAGGATTACCATTAAATAGAGGACTTGCAGCGAGCAGTAAAACTTCTGCTTTTAAAGCTCTAGCAATAGGTTTCGTTATACGCCCCATTTCTTCAATAGGAATATACACTTCCAAAGGTAGAACTTCAGCTGCTTCATCCAGCAATTCAACAATATAATTGACACATTCATCAACAGGGTCACGATAAACTTGCACCTCATTGATAGAAGCAGAAATAGGTA
Organism: uncultured Paludibacter sp.; assembly: GCA_964455235.1. GTDB lineage: Bacteria > Bacteroidota > Bacteroidia > Bacteroidales > Paludibacteraceae > Paludibacter. The sequence goes on along the minus strand of CAYVWK010000004.1, from coordinate 31,673 downwards.
GATTCTCACGTATCAATGGAATTGGGCCATACATTCTCAGTAAATAATAGTGTAGATAGGCCTTCAAAAAGGTTACTTCAGCAGCCCATCGATTGCGTTCTGCTGGAGACACATCCAATACACTTTGTATATTGTCTAGAAAGATATTACAGTCTCTTAATCCAATAAATAAATTAGACCCACTATTTCCTCCATCCCAGAAGTTACATAAAGGAGTAGATACATTTTGTAGTCCTCTTTTGGTGTTATAGGTATTAAATGCACCTAAAGAAGCAGAATAAGTTTGATCTAAATCGTGTATCCAAATTTCATCACTCCCTAAAATTGCAGGGTCAACAGCAGGTTTACCTTGACTTGGAAGATAAGAATAGCATGTAAATAGGAACTTTTCAGCTGATGTCCTATTACTAAATGCATGTTCAATCGTTGCTACATTATCTGGAACAATATCTAAAAACCCATCACAAGAATAGAGTAGAAATAGAATAAAAAGTAGTGGTGTTATAAGTATTTTCTTCATGACTTTTTAAATTAGAAAGTTATCTGTACGCCTAAATTAAACACTCTCTGAATAGGATATCCCAAACCATTACCAGCCATCTCTGGATCCCATAATTTGAATTTACTAAATGTTAGTAGGTTAGTTCCACTTGCATATACTCTAAATAAATTGAGTTTATAGTCACTAATCCATTTTTTAGGCATACTATATCCAAGTTCGAGCGACTTCAAACGCATAAAAGAACCATCGCGCATAAACCAGGTGCTTTTTTGAGTATTATTTTCCAAGACGATAGGAGATAAACGAGGCCATAGCGCATACAAGTCTTTATTTTGCTCATTCCAATGATTATCAGCATATACTTTAAGCAATTGATTTTTAGACGTAATTGCTGAGTTACCATCTACATCGACAAAAGGCCAAGTTGCCACAGGGTCAATCCAGAAAGATTCGCGAGCCAATCCTTGGAAGAAACAAGAAACATCTAATCCTTTATATCCAAGTGAAAATCCAAAACCATACACAATTTCAGGTTCAGTTGGATAACCGATAGGAACACGGTCTAAGGTAGTAATCATTCCGTCACCGTTGATATCTTTATATTTGATATCTCCACCCATATACTCACTAAAGGTTTGTTTTGGGCTATTAGCTACATCATACTCATCAATGAATAAACGTTCTGCAACATACCCCCACGTTTGAGAAATCGGTTGCCCTACTTTATCTAACCAAGGCGTTAAGGTATTATCCACATCTTCATAAACTTCATATTTTGAGGTTGCATACGTGAAGTTTACCCTTGCAGTCAACCAAAAATCTTTGTTGAATGAATGGTTATAATCTAGAGAAATATCAAGACCTCTTGCACTTGCTTCTCCAATATTAGAAGATTGAGTAGCCTGTAATCCCATAGTAGTAGGGATATTGGCACGTGACATCAATATATTCTTTCGGTGCTCGGTATAAACATCAACCATCAGATTCAATTTACTAAAGAAACCTATTTCAGCACCTAAATTTAATTTCTTTGACACTTCCCAAGTTATCAAATCATTGGCATATCTTGAAATGGAGACCCCTGCAGAGGAATTTCCAAATTCTTCTCCAAAGATATATACTCGACTCGCATCATTCATATTCACTTTGGATAGATAGAAGAATCTGTCTTGTTCACTACCAATTGCATCATTACCAACCCATCCAAAAGTACCTTTCAATTTTAGATTATTGATGTATCGTGTAAAATCTTTAGGGAAGAAAGGTTCGTTGGTTACTATCCAGCCTGCTCCAAAAGAGGGGAAGAAACCCCAACGTTCATTTTTAGCAAAGCGTTCCGAACCATTATATCCAAAGTTAAGCTCCGTAAAATACCTTGAATCATAAGAATATGTGAAACGACCAGACACTCCTAAATTTCGAGATGGAAGGGAAAGCTCTAAACTACCAGCATTAGCTGCTTGATAATCGCGCATAATGGCTACTAACAAACCACTCACACCATGCTTATCATTAAAGGTTCTGTCGTAATTAATTGCAAACTCACCATAAGTTGCCGATGTTATTTTTTTCTGTCCCTCACTATAATTTAAATATTCTGTTCCATTAGTTGGGTTAATATTATGAAGAATAAATGTATCCTCATATTTATCATATCCCGTAGGCACATAATAAAACGGACGATAATATCTTGAAACATCAAAGAAAGAATATCTATTGGTATTAAATAATCCACGCATAGCAAGGCCTGGAGTAATAAAATCCAATTTCTGTCTCAACTCAAACTGCGCTAACATCACAGATTGGGAGTAGTTTTTATATCCTTTGACCATATCTGCATAGGGGTTAATATAGGATCCATCATCATAGTTACCAAACATGATATGGTTGATATGTGCAGTTTGAGGAGTTGAAGGATAATAAGCAGGAAACAGTACAGGGTCGGTGCGCATAACTTTTTGATACAGGTCAGAACCACCATTAATAGGTCCTGTATAATCATCAAAAGTTCCATGCAGCCTCACAATAGCTTCCGTAGTTGGGGTAACATTGATATTGACATTGGCACGTAATAAGTATTTTCTGAGGTCAATATTATTATTGAAGTTATTTTGTTTATCCACTCTTAAAATACCATTATCTTGATTATAGGTTGCAGCAATATAGTAGCGTGCAATTTTACCTCCACCGCTCACATTGAAGTTAGCTCGTTGGTTAACCGCAAACTGTTTAAATAGTGCGTTATACCAATCGGTTGCAGGATAAATTAATGGATTCACACCTCTTTCTGTATTTTCTATTTTTTCTAAAGAATAAGGTATAGTGCTTAGCGGTTTACGAGTTAAAACGGCTTCATTATTCAGTCTCATATAGGTAATAGGGTCAGCTAGATCCACCGTTTTTGTGGGCTGAGAAATAGTATTTTCATATCTAAAGGTGATGGTAGCTTTTCCTTCACGACCTTCTTTTGTAGTAACCATAATTACGCCATTAGCACCTCGTGCGCCATAAAGAGCAGTAGCAGCAGCATCTTTCATGATAGAAAAACTCGCAATATCATCCGTTTGTAAACGAGCCAAGTCGTTTGATGTCATTTCAACACCATCGATAAGGATGAGCGGACCACGTGCATAAGAGAAAGAAGTAACCCCACGTACAAAGAAACTAGCGTTATCTTCACCAGGTTCACCACTTCGTTGGTAGGATATTAAACCCGACATTCGGCCAGCTAAAGCAGTAGTCAAGTTACTTGATGGTACTTTTAATTCTGCGGGTTTTACCGTTTCTATTGAAGCCAGTACACTTTCCTTTTTTTGTTTAGCAAAAGCAACCACTGTAACCTCCTCAAGTTCATCCACTTTTTCACGCATGGTAATCTTGATATTTCTTCGGTTATCCACTTTCACTTTTTGGGTTTCCATCCCCACAAAAGAAACGATTAATAAATCGGTAGGTTTTACTTCAATCGAATACTCTCCATTCAGATTCGTTATAACCCCTCCTGTCGACCCATCAATAGTGATAGAGGCACCAGGAATAGGTTCACCAATATCATCTATTACAGTACCTTTAACGACTATCAGATGAGCTTGTTGGACATTGGCTACAGCTAATTGATTATGGTTAATTGATTGCGAGGTATTGCTTAAGGAATTGGTAGAAGCTATTAGTATGGAGGTATAGAAAACACTTGCCATACAAAGCGCCCAAAGTCTCTTGTTAAAGACCGAAGCAAAATCAACATTTAGTAGCTTAAAATACTTTGCATTCATGTTTGATTTTAGTTTTATGTTTAGTTTAGAATTGTTTTTCACGACAAATAAAACCTATTTTATTAATCTTGTTACAAATTAAGATAAAAAATCAGATTTAGAAATGGTATCGAGGTTTATAATTAATTTAAAATTAGGAGCAGCACCCAAAAGGCTGCTCCCAATTGAAATAAAATGATGATTAGAAAATAAATTTAACTGTTTTCACAGACTGACCGTTTTCTTTCACATTAACTATATACAAACCAGATAAATTTGATATATTCACATGATTTGTTTTAGCAGACAATACGCTTTGACCTAGCAAGTTATAAATCTCAACACTTGGATTGTCCACACCACTAATAATTAAGCTTTCAGTTGTTTTTCTCACTACTACCCCATTTTCAGCTTGTGGTTTAACTGATACTGTTGGTCCTTCGGGAGATTGAAACAACTTCGTTACATTGTATTTTGCGAAACCATTAGAAACTGAAGATACATAAACAAATGCTTCATTTTCATTGGATGCATTTTTCTCTACTACAGGTACTATATCCCCCCAGCCGTTAATGTTAGCTGCATTTCCAAGAGATGGAGTCATATCAATTGATTCAATCTCATCAATATCACCATCTGGTAATCTGAAAAATTCTGCACGACATTCTCCATCATTTGCTTTTGCATTGTATCTATGCAAAGCTACAATATGATCATCACCATCTTTTGCAATAAATCTAGGTGTATTGCTATGACGAGTTACAATACCAGGATTCGCTGTGCCAATTAAAACTCCATTACTATCAAATTGGTGTAATCTTGTTGCAGGAGCAGGATCACCCTCATAACTTCCACCATCTTTATAATAATAACCACTAGGGAAGGTAGAAACACCAGCCCATGGGATAGAACCACCTGCTGCATCGAATACAGCATCAGGAGTTGATTTGAATTTATAAGCACCTTCAACAAGTTCCATCGACCAGCGATACACTGGCGTAGTGGCATAACCAGATCTTCCAGTAGCATACACCTTGGCTGTACCTTTGCTATAATCACCTTCTACGAAGATATTATCTCCATAGCGATATGGAAGCGTATTGACATCTATTACTTTCACTGGATTCGACGCTTCAGAATCCCATTTGTAAACTTGGAAAGCTTGACTTGCATTTGCAACATTGGATACTAATAAAACACCGTCTTTAGTAACACCCAAATCACCAATTGCTAACGCAGCAGCATTTGTGATTGAACCAGTTAAGTCTTTCACATAAGTTCCATCAGCATCATCATAAACTCTAACAGTTCCAGTCCCAACAGCAGTAAACACACGCTTACCACTACCTAAATCACCCACAGCAATTTTTCGGTAAGTCCATGGTGATGGGATATTCCCCTTTGCATTAGAGTGTTCCCAAACTGTTTGGATGTCAGGTTCTGGCTCTGGATCGGGTTCAGCGTCTAAATCCACTGTGAATTTTCCGAAGCCATTATAGCTTGAGAACACATATAGTTCGATATTACTTTCATCTATTTGTTTGGCAACTACCTTTCCCCATCCATTTAAATTTTTCTCATTTCCCAAAGAAGGAGTAACTGCAATTGGGGTTGCTTGTGAAAGGTCACCACCAGGGACAAGCACAAGTTCAGCTCTATCTTGCTCTTCGCCCGCAGGAGCTTGAGCATTGCTTGCGTGATGATAATACTTGAAGTATGTTAAGATTTGATCACCTCCTTTTGGACCCACAAAACGAGGAGCAACTCCATGAGGAGCAATAAGGTCATTAGGTGTAGAATTGATGGAGTCGCCCGCAGCATCATACTCCGCAATAACCGTTGGTGTAGATGTTTTTCCACCATAAAACCCAGAATCTTTGTAGTATAAACCGCCACTAGGTAAAGTACATACATTAGCTGCAGTATTTGTAGCAAAGGCATTAATAGTTTCTTCTGGAGTCTCATTAAATTTGAATTTACCAGGATTTTCAATATCAGCTTCCATCGACCAGCACAATACTTTACCGTATCCAGCTGCTTTTTTTGCAGCATAAATTTTTGCTGTTCCAGCATCATAATCACCAGTTACAAATAGATTATCACCATAACGATCAGGAGTCGTATACGTGAATAATACTGTAGGATCTTGATTTTCTGCTTCCCACATATACACTTTAAAAGCATTAGCTGCATTTGAAACATTGGATAGAATTAATTTTCCATCTTCAGTAACGTCACCATCACCAATAGAGACAAGGCCGCCTACTGTACTTCCTTCCATTTTCCCTACGTATGCACCATCTTCTGCGTCATAGATTAATACCACTCCGTTAGCACCACTACGTGTAAAAATGTACACACGCTCATTTCCATTCATAGTACCAACAGCAAATTTCCTAGCTGTACCACCTACTGTTGCAGTACTCCATGATCCAGCTGATAATCCAGCTAAATCCACCAAAGAATTAGTAGCTTTTGAGTGCTCCCATACGGTAGTCACTTTCTGTGCTTGAGCAGAAAATAACACCATACAAACTGTCATAAGCAAAAAAGTAATTTTTTTCATAACTTCTGTTTTTTAAGTTTATAAGTAAATTATATTTTATTATTCAATGTAAAAACCATTACTTTAAATAACGAGTGCAATATAGAGCTGAAAAATAAGTTATAAGGTTTAAAAGTCGCAAAACAAACCTCAAAAAACGCAAATTGCTTATTTTTTATGTTAAAATATAGGTTTTAACGAAAACTAGAGGGATTTTCTTTCATTTAAGGAATTAAGGAAAAAAAAGGCTGCTTCCTGTCGAAACATGCGAAGCAGCCTTTTTTCATTTTTAAATGTTTAGAAAACAAACTTTTGAGCACCTAAAGCTTGAGAGCCATCTTTGATACTTATTACAAATATTCCTGATAGATTATCAATAGACAGTGTATTACCTACACCACTTTTCACTTTTTGTCCCATGATATTATATATTTCGATAGTAGGATTGTCTATACCTTCAACAATTAATTGGTTAAATTTACGCATCACTTTATACGCATAAGTTACCTTAGGGGTAGAGTCTATGATGTCATTTAATTTAATACGATATTTACCAAAGCCATTTGCAACAGACGAAACATAAAGAATAGCTTCATTTTCGCCTTCGTCATTCTGTACCATTTGTGTTACAATATCACCCCAGCCATTTGCATTGGATACTGTTCCTAAAGAAGGGGTTAGTGCAATGGATTCAATATCATCCATATTGCCTTCTGGTATCCTGAAGATTTCAGCTCTACACTCTTGATCTCCAGAAGTAGCTGTACCAGGATGATATCTAAATAAAGCAACTATATGATCATCACCATCCATACCTACAAAACGTGGCGTATTGCTATGGCGAGTCACAATGCCTGGATTTGCATCACCCAACCAATCACCCCATTCATCAAATTGCTGCAAACGAGTTGCTGTTCCATCATTATGATTACCACCATCTTTATAATAATAACCGCCAGGGAAAGTAGAAACACCAGCCCATTGAATAGCACCACCAATCACATTGATAGTTGCAGCAGGAGTTTCTTTAAATTTGAATTTACCTGGGTTTGCACCGTCAGCTTCCATGGACCAGCATAACACATCATAATGTGTATCATAATTGATTTTCAAAGTAGCATATACTTTTGCAGTTCCCTCATCATAATTTCCTTCCACAAAGATATTGTCACCAAATCGTTTGCTATCAAAACGAGTTTCTAATACTTTTACAGGAGCTGCATCTTCGCTACTCCACATATATATTTGGAAAGGAGAATTAGCAGCATTATGCGCGGACACGTTAGATACTAATAATTTACCATCCTCAGTTGCACCTAAATCGCCTATAGCCAATAAAGCTGTTTTTGTAATACTTCCTGTTAAATCTTTTACATAAGTACCATCTTCAGCATTGTAAACTTTAACGACACCATTACCATGTGCAGCAAATACACGCTCACCATTACCTAAATCCCCAACTGCAATTTTCCTGTAGGTCCAACTGGCCGGAAAACTGCCTTTTGCCTGAGAATGTTCCCATAAGGTTGTAACGACTGAGTCCTCCTCTTCAATAGGGTCATCATCCTCATCAAGTTCACCATCTAAATCAATTTTGAATCTACCAAAGCCATTAGTTGTAGAGAATACATACACATCAATAAGTCCTTCGGCATCAACTTTTACAACCAATGCACCCCAACCATTGAAGTTATTATAAGTTCCTAAAGAAGGTGTTTTAACAAGAGATACAGCTTGTGTTACATCTCCATTAGGAATACGTAAAAGCTCAGCTCTACACTCTCCTTTTCCTTCAGGAGCTTCAGCACCAGCACCAGGAAGATATCTGTAATAGGCTACAATTTGGTCTTCGCCATCCATAGTTACAAAGCGTGGTACATTACCATGAGGAGAAACAACGCCTTCAGGGGAAACACCTAAGAGGCTCCCATTTGCATCAAACTGGTTTAGTTTTGTTTCAGTACCAGCATCTTTTAAATAATAACCATTAGGAGCAGTAGTGACTCCAGGCCATTTATTGGTCCCCGTTACTTCCATTACCTCTGCTGGTGTATTATCAAACACAAAGTTTCCTGGATTTTCAGCATCAGCAACCATCGACCAACACAAAACATTGCTTAGTCCATCAACTTTGCGAGTAGCATATACTTTAGCAGTACCAGCACTATAATTACCTTCAACAAAAATATTGTCACCATAGCGCATGCTCGACATAGCAGTTCCTGCAACCTTTACAGGCTCAGTATCTTCATCAGTCCAAAGATAAATTTCAAATACACTACTAGCATTATGAGCAGATACATTTGAAACCAGAAGCTTACCATCTTCAGTAACACCTAAATCGCCTACCGCCAATAAAGCTGTTTTCTCAATACTTCCATTCATTAAGCCAACATATTCTCCATTTTCTGCGTTAAAAATCATCACTTTACCTCCATTATAAAGGACATACACGCGCTCACCTTTACCAAGATCTCCAACGGCAATTTTCCTCACAGTACCGCCACCTGCAAGTGAACCAAACTCACCTTCATCCAACTCAGGAAGGTTATCTGCGGCACGGGAATTTTCCCACACTTTCGTTACTGATTGTGCGTTAACAAACAGCACAACACTTATCAGAACTAAAATTAAAGTAATTTTTCTCATGTTTTTCGTTTTTTTAGTTGATATCACAAGATTATAGATCGATATATTTCTTTCAAGTTGCAAGATTAGTTTATATTTATATCATACATGCAAAGAAAAACACAAAAATAGCCTCAAAAAACGCAGAGGAGGGAATTTCATAAAATAATATATTAAACTATAATCAGTACTAGTTGAGAGTTAGAATATTATCAATCTATATACTTTGGGGTAATTTATCATATAATGTTTAGCGACAAATTCAATTTGAAGAAACACCACATTTGTTATGAGATATAAGAGATTGATATAGGCTTAAAAGTAGTAATAGGTTTTATTTAAGCTAGATATACAAATAATAAAGATTGTAATGGAAATCCAATAAGGTTATTAAAGCTTAACGCAGATAGAAATTTCGCTTTTCAAGTGTATTTTTATTATCTTTTCGTTTTTTGAGGTTAGATTTGCGTTATTATGTCTATTTGTGAATATTTCATTACATATCTTTGCTGCGTAAAGTAAAGAAGAGTAACTAACCTCAGTAATTATAACTCTAAAAATCGAATAACATGAACAAAAGAAGAAATGCTATTGTGTTTTTATGCATCTCATTTTTTATCTTTAATCTTTTTACCTCAGTTTTAGCTAATTCTAAAAACTCGATTTTCATAATGGATAAGGATGCTAAAATCCCAATTGAAAATGCCATTGTGAGAGGAGATAAAACTGTTTTAGGACACACTAATTCAAAGGGTTTATTTGCTTTTTCTGAGGATGGACTTCCTGATACAGTTACTATTGAAGCTTTAGGGTATTTCCCAAAGTATATAGATTTTGGACAACAAAACCCTAAAGTTATTTTTTTAGATAAAGATCCACAAAGTAGAGTAGTGAACTTGCAGCATGACAGTAAAATGAATCGCTACCTAACGGAAGCTGTTTCTTTGATAGAGGGTTATGAGATTGAGAATATACCTGCTACCAATAGGTTGAACACACTATCTGGTCGTTTGACGGGTCTGTCTATCGTTCAAGAATCTGGTATGCCTGGGAGTGAGACTAGTTCTCTCTACTTACGAGGTATTCATTCATTTCATAGAAACAGTATTACATATATCGTGGACGGTTTCGAAACCACAGATGTCCGCATGTTAGATCCTTATGATATAGAGAGTATTTCTATACTGAAGGATGCAGCAGCGAGTGTAATTTATGGATTGAAAGGAACAACTGGTGTTATCTTAATCAATACTAAACGGGGCAAATCAGGCCCCTTGAAAGTTTCGTATAATACTGGAACTGCCCTTCAGACTCCCGTAAAGTTACCAAAATTTTTATCATCATATGACTATGCTTCCCTTTATAATGAAGCTCTCTATAATGATGACCCAAACTCTTCTCCTATATACTCGCCTGAGGATTTAGATGGATATAAATCAAATGCTTCTCCATATGAATACCCTGATGTAGATTGGGTTAAACTTCTACTTAAAGATTATTCAGTTTTGACTAGGCACAATTTAATTCTTTCAGGAGGAACACAGACTGTACGTTATTATCTTTCCAGTAGTTTCTTCTATAATTCAGGTGTTTTTAATACAAACAATGGAATAAATACATATGATACTAATACCACTATTGACGTCTTTAATTTACATGGAAATGTAGATGTAGATGTAAATAAAAATTTCTCTATAAATGTAGATGTAAAATCCAAAAAAGACAATAGAAAGATGCCTGGTGGTTTTTCATCAAGTTATGATGCTTCAATGCTATCATCAATTTATGGAACTCCAGCCAATGCATTTCAACCATTAACTTATTTAGGTGAAATTAGTGGTGCTCCTAATTATAGTGTAAACCCATATGCTCAATTAAATCATAGAGGCTTCACCGTCTTAGAAACAAACTATATTTCCTCCACCATTCAGGCTAATTACAAGCTAGATAATCTCCTAAAAGGCTTATCTGTATATGGTAAAATCGGTTTTAATAGCTATGCTCAGATTTATACAAGTCGCACAAAATCCTATGCAACACATACCCCTAATGCATCATTAAGTGGTTGGCTGATTAGTGGGGAAGACACCGAATTAAAAAGCTCTGGTGGTTATAATGCGATGTTTAGAAATTTCAGTCAACTTCTTGGATTGAATTATTATAAAGAACTTGAAAATCACCACTTTAATGCCCTATTATTTATAGATAGACAACAAGAAAAAGATTATAGATACACGAGTCTGACAGATAATTATCAAGGTTTAAAAGGAAAACTAAGTTATCGTTTGAAAAACAAGTATCTAATGGACTTAAATTTGGCTTATAGTGGAAGTAATCGCTTTCCTGCATATAAAAGATATGGATTATTTCCAGCACTCTCTGTCGGATGGATAGCCTCAGAGGATCTATTTAAAACTAATACAAATAATGATTTTTTGAAACTTAGAGCTTCAATTGGACAGACAGGAAACACAATTACTCCTTATTATGAATATCTACCAGCTTTTGGAGGTACTTCAAGCGCATATTTTGGGAATCCAGCAACAGCACTTAATGGTTTAACCGAATTACGAATACTAAACACATCGGTAACTTGGGAAACAGCTTTGAAGGCAAACATAGGGGTCGATTTTTCATTATTGAAAAATAGACTTCAAGGTTCAATTGATTTCTTTAATGAAGACAATAATAATATATTAGTTCAAAATGCGGTTTCTGTTATGTATGGAGGAAATATACGTGAGCCCATCGGTAAAATGAATAATAAGGGGTATGAAGTTAATATTGGATGGAACGATGCTATTTCTAATGTGGATTATTTCATTTCTCTTAATTATTCTTTCGTTCGTAATAAAATTGTTTATCAAAACGAGGAACCCATGGCGCACCCTTGGATGTACAGGACAGGGCAACCTTTCAACACACGCTACGGCTATGTCTTTGATAGATTCTTTGTTGAAGACGATGATTTTGATGCACTCCCCGACCAAAGTTTTTTAGGAAGTGTTCAACCTGGTGACTTAAAATACAAAGATCTTAATAATGATAACATCATCGATGAGAATGATATTCAAGCCATTGGAAAACCAATGATTCCAGAAATTTCGTATGGATTTAATATGGGAATGAGATGGAAAGGCATTGATGCATCCGTATTCTTCCAAGGATTGGCTAATCTAGATTCTTATTATTCAGGAGCTACTTATTGGGCTTTCAATGGTACAACTGGTAATGCTACTGAAGAGCATCTTGGAAGATGGCAACCAGGTTCAGGACAAAACGCAACTTATCCCAGATTATCATTAAACTCAACGAATAACACTGCAAACAGTTCGTTTTGGGTCCATGATGCTTCATTTCTACGCTTGAAATCTTTAGAGATTGGTTACACCATTTCTCCAGCCTATTTAGAAAGAATAAATATTTCAAGTGCTCGATTCTTTATGAATGGGACAAACCTAATGACTTGGTCCAAAGACAAGGCCTATGACCCAGAGGCTTCCATATCAAGATATCCAATCACAAAGGCGTTTAGTCTAGGCCTCAATTTAAATTTTTAATAAAAAAGAGATCATGAAAATACGTAATTTATTCTTGTTTATTGTATTATCTGTCCTTTGTTCTTGCGAAGATCAGAATATTAATTCTGTTCCCCTTGATTTAGCTGATGCTAGCGTTATATACGGGGATTCATTGAAAGTTGTTGAGTATATTAATCACCTATACACCTATGTCCCATCTGGATACGGTAGGTTTGGAAATGCTATGTTAGCTAGCGTTTCCGATGAGGCTGTATTTGCACCTACATCCACCCTTATTCGAAGATGGACTACTGGAGCATGGGGGTCAACTTATATTCCAGACAACCCACTTTCAAATTTATACAAAGGGATAAGATTGACATATGTTTATCGTGATGATATCCATCCTTATATAGAGGAGAAAATCATGAAAGACGAAGGACGACAAGCCTTGTATGCTCAAGTTTTATTTATTAGGGCATTATTAAATTTTGAAATTCTTAAAAGATATGGAGGTTACCCAATTGCTTTAAAGGCATTCAAAAATCCTGAAGAAACACACATTGCAAGAAGTAATTTTGATGAGTGCGTTGAATATATCACTTCTTTATGTGACAGTTCTTCAGTTCATTTACCTCTTTCGCTAACAGATGCGAATATAGGTAGGGCTACTAAAGGTGCTGCTTTATCATTAAAGTCTCGCTTGTTACTATATGCTGCAAGCAAATTATATAATAATCCCGATTCTCCTGAAAACAACCTAGAGCATGGAGAGTATAGTGAAGAAAAATGGGATTTGGCAGCCCAAGCTGCAGCCGAAGTTATCAATTTAAAAATTGGTAATACTCCCTTATATAGCTTATCTACTTTGGTAAATAACTATGTATTTATCAATGTAAAAAATCCAGAAGTAATTTTCGCAAAATTAAGTGGAAATAGTAATTCCTTAGAGAAAGTGAATGCTCCTGTTGGATTACATAATGGAGGAGGGGGGAACTGTCCTACATTAGATTTAGTGAACATGTATTATAAACAAGATGGGACTAATTTTGATTGGGACAACGATAGAGATGCACAAAATCCATTTTTAAGAAGAGACCCTCGTTTCACCTACAATATTCTGTATAATGGAGCATTGTATCTGGATAATCATATAGTAGATACGAGTGAAGGCGGTGTTGATTTGGTAGGAAGTGTGAATGCTACTAAAACTGGATTTTATCTTAGAAAATTTATGAATCCCACTGCTAAATGGTGGGGAACAGCGGCTTCAGGACCTCATCCATTTATCTTGTTTAGATATGCGGAAATATTATTGAACTATGCGGAAGCTATGAATGAAATGTATGGACCTGATCTTGACCCAAAAGCATATGGAATGACGGCTCGAGAAGCAATAAGACTTATTAGAGTTAGAGCTGGACTACGAGGTAACCAAAACCTTAGTCTCTATGTACCAACAAACGATAAAACTGCAATGAGAGAGCATATTTACAGAGAAAGACAAATTGAATTAGCATTCGAAGAGCACAGATATTTCGATTTAAGAAGATGGAAACTCGCAGAAACTGTTCTGAATAAACCAGTCCAAGGCATTAGAGTAATAAAGGATAACAATACATTCAATTATGAGTTTTTTGATGCAGAACAAAGGGTGTTTACACCAAAAATGTACTATTACCCCTTCCCTCTATCTGAACTTTCAAGAAACAGGATGTTAATTCAAAATCAAGGATGGTAAAATTTGAAAAATTATGAAACGTACATTATCATATCTCATTATTCTTTTTAATATATTCTCATTGTATGCGAATGAGTTGGTTATAACTGGTCATGTTGTAGATGAAAATCAGGAACCATTAATTGGAGTTAATATTTCTGTAGATGGCTATCCCACTATTGGGACGTTAACAGATATAGATGGCTTTTATTCTCTGAAAACGCCTTCCTCCAATGTCGTATTATCATTCTCGTATCTAGGGTATGAAAAGCAGAGTGTTAAAATCAACAAAAACCAAAGGGTACTTAATATCATATTATCGGAAGACTCTAAACAGCTTGAAGAAGTTGTAGTTGTTGGTTATGGCACGCAAAGAAAAGCGAGTATCGTTGGAGCGATTTCTAATATAAATAACGAACAATTAAAAATGGCTACACCAGCGAATTTAACCAATGCAATAGGTGGAAAAATAGCAGGGGCAGTAGTCCGTTTAGGAGATGGAAACATCGGAGGGGGGACAAACAGATATTCTAATGATGGTACACTCGCTGATGCTCAAATTTATATTAGGGGTAAAGCTACTACAAATAGTGCTAATCCATTAGTTCTTGTTGATGGAATAGAATCCTCCTTTTCCAATATCAATCCAGAAGACATTGAACAGTTTAGCGTACTTAAGGATGCTGCAGCCACTGCTGTTTACGGGGTAAGAGGAGCTAATGGAGTGATATTAATCACAACAAAGCAAGGTCAAGTTGGTAAACCTAAAGTTTCTATGAAAGCAGAAGTTAGAATGCATAAACCCCTAGCTTTCCCTGAGTTTTTAGGGGCCTACGACTATTCATTACTATATAATGAGGCGCTTAAAAATATTGGAAGCGCACCTCGCTACTCTGAACAGGACTTAGAACACTGGAGGTTACAGGATGACCCCTATGGCCATCCAAGTTTAGATTGGCGTGATCTATTAGTGAAAAGTCACTTTTATGAACAACAATACTCCTTTAATATGAATGGAGGAACCAAGGAGGTCAGATATTATGTTTCAGGGGAATACTTGCATTCGGGAGGACCTTTTAAAGGGTTTGACTTTGATAGCTATACTACTAGCTCTTACTATAAACGCTTTAATGTGCGTTCTAATTTCGACTTCAATATAACAAAGTCTACAATAGTGAACGTTAAGCTAAGCGCTATTACCGATAAACGAAATGACCCTAATCATGATGACTCTTCCGGAGCCAGATATGTTGGTTCTTTTTGGTGGGATATCGTTACTCTACCTAATAATGAATTTCCAATTTTTAACCCTGACGGCTCCCTTGCTTATGGGAGGAATGCAGCCACAAATAATGTATATGCAAAATTAGTGGATGGAGGCTATCAGCAAAGGATGATTAATAGATTCCAGACGAGCATATCTCTCAATCAAAAACTTGATTTTATAACTAAAGGTTTGTCTATCAGAGCTATGTACGGCAACTTATTTAACTATGGTTCAACGATGAGTTATTCACATGCACCCGCTATGTGGAGATATGATGTAAGTAGAGATCACTACTCACTAATAACAGCTGAGACAATACCAACTTATTCAGCTACTACATTCCCAAGCTCAAATAGAATTCATTTTGAATCAGCTGTCGATTATACTAACCTCTTTAAAGATAAACATCGTTTAGGTTTAATGGCAATTTACATTCAGACCAAGGATGTTTACGGATATGGTTTACCTACAAATTATAGAGGCTTATCAGGAAGGATGACATACGCTTACGATGATAAGTACTTATTTGAATATAATGCAGGATATAATGGGTCTGATAAGTTTAGCAAGGGAAATAGATATGCATTCTTACCTTCAGTTTCTTTAGGATGGTTGATATCAAATGAAAGGTTCTTCAGTAATGTCTCCTCTATTAGCCATTTGAAATTAAGAGGATCTTATGGTACAGTAGGGAATGATAAAATCGGTTCATTCAAATATATGTACTTGCATGAATACATAGATAGCTCAGGCTGGGATCATAGCTTCGATTTATATACTATTCGATTCGGAGAAGAGCCACAAGTTACTGGGCGAGGTTTAAGAGAGGGAACAATAGGAAATGATAAGGTTACATGGGAAATAGCTAAAAAATACAATTTAGGTTTAGATTTAATTGCATTTCCAAATAAATTTAATTTAACTTTAGATGTATTTAGTGAGCATAGAAGTAATATCCTCCTTGTACGTGAAGATATCCCAACTCAAACAGGTTTAACAAGTGATATTCTTCCAGCTGAAAATGCAGGTGAAATTTCGAATAGAGGATTTGAGATTTCAGCCTCTTATACGGATAGGTTTGGTGATTTAGGTTATTCAATTGGTGGAAATTTCACATTTGCTCGTAATAACATTGATTATATAGCTGAAGTTGAAAAAAAATATCCTTATCAAATGAGAAAAAATCATCCAATAGGCCAAGTGTTTGGATATACATGGACAGGCCGATTCTATGATTTTGATGACATTGATAACCCTTTAGTACCAAAACCTAATTATCCTATTTATCCAGGAGATCTGATGTTTGAAGACTTGAATGGTGATAATATCATTGATGATTACGATAAAGGAGCTATCGGATTTCCAAGTATTCCTGAGATTATATACGGCTTCAATATTGGGTTGAGCTATAAAAAACTCACACTTAATCTTTTTCTACAAGGAGCTACTAATGTTAGTTCATACTATGGACAAGAGCTGACAAACGAATTTCTACAGAATGTACAGCCTCGCCATTTAGGAAGATGGGTTTATGATCCAGAAAGAGGATTAGATACAAGAAACACAGCTACCTATCCAGCTCTGCAAGTAAATGGGGGATCTACAGCAACCAAAGCAGTTTCTACATTTAATGTATTTGACTCTAGTTACTTGAGACTGAAATCTGTCGAAATAGGCTACAATTTTAGTAATGACTTTCTAAGGAGAAATTACATCTCTAATTTGAGATTATATTTGAATGGATCGAATCTGTTAACTTTTACAGAGCATCAATTCATTGACCCTGAGTACACAACAGGTTCAAAAGGTCCCTATTTCCCTCAAACAATGTTTTATTCTATAGGTTTTAACGTTAATTTTTAGATAGACCCCATGAGAAAAATATATTTAATTATAACTGTTTTTTTGTTAGTGTTTATATCGTGTGATAATAATATTGACATTTTGGATAGAGAAGTATCTACTGGCTTAACAGAAGATGAAGTGTTTAAAGAAGCACAATATGCAGAACGATATTTATACGACATCTATGACCAACTAATACCTGTTTTACCAATTGGACCTTTAGCTGGTAGTCGCTGGCGTTCTCCAGATGTGTATTTAGAAGCAAGTACAGACAACGGACATGCTGAGGCTCAATGGGGGAATGTTCACAACTTCAATAATGGTGCTTGGGATGCAGCCGGTGGATCTTTTTCAAACATAGATTGGAATATGTATTGGAAATCGATTAGAGCTTTGAACAACTTTATAGCTCGAATTGATGAGGTGCCTAACAATGCTAATTTTGCATTTGATGATGATAAGAGGGCTTTGAGGAAAGCTGAAGCTATGACCCTTTTAGCGTGGAATTACGCAGAACTAGCAAAAGAATTTGGCGGTGTACCTCTCATTCTGAAGTATTATTCAATTGAGGATAAAGATGACATGAATCGACCTCGTAATACTTACGACGAAACGGTTAACCTAATTTGCGAGTTATGTGATGAAGCTGCTAAAGTGTTGCCTGTTGACTATCCAAGTGCTAACGATTATGGAAGGGTTACTAAAGGAGCAGCACTAGCTATTAAAGCTAGAACCTTATTGTATGCGGCAAGTCCTTTATGGAACAACCCTGATAAACCTCTTGACTCTCCTTTTAGAGGCGAATATAGCCAGGAAAAGTGGAAATTAGCAGCAGAGGCAGCAGCAGAAGTTATAATGCTTAACAAATATGTTTTGATGGATGATATAACGAAAATTTTTCTTACTCGTGTGAATGATGAGTTTATTTTCACAAGAATGAATCGAAGGGTGAGTTACACAACAGGATTAAGCGTACCAAATAAACTTTATATCAATGCTTACGGTAACGGTGGAATGAATCAAGTTACTTACAATATGATCAAACAGTATGAGTATCTTAAGAATGATCAAGCTTATGATATAGAGGATCCAGCATCAGGATATGACCCTGATAATCCATATGTGGCTAGAGATCCTCGTTTTTATCGAGATTGCTTATACAATGGAGCTAACCTCAAAGATTTAAATAATCAAATTGCTGAATTCGGTATTTCTGCTGATGGTAAAACTCCTAAAGGAAAACATAATGACCCTTATGAAGGCCCTATGGACACTTATGTATATTCTGTAAAATTTGCAGATACACATCTATATATAACCTGGAATCCATCGTTTGCATATCGCGGACAAGCTGTTGATGCTAATTACCCCTATATCCGCTATGCTCAAGTACTATTAGATTATGCTGAAGCAATGAATGAATATTTCGGGCCAGAAGTTGATGGATTAGGAAACGGTCTCACTGCTCTTTGGGCTGTTAATCAAGTAAGAACCCGTTCACGTTACCCCATAGATTTGAATAAATACAAAGAATATCTACCTCCAGCTGATGGAACACAAGGAATGCCCCCTTTACCTACGGGCATGAGTCAGGAAGAAATGAGATCTAAATTAAGAAGAGAAAGGCGTGTTGAATTATCTTATGAAGAACATAGATTCTGGGATGTAAGAAGATGGAAACTAGATCCAGAAGAGTTTAACACTATTCAAGCTCAAATACCTGAATGGTACACAGAAGATGGTGTACGAAAAGTTAGATATAAAATAGTGACAACACAGAAACGTGTTTTCCACCCTAAGATGTATCGTATGCCAATTCCCGAAGACCAAATTTTTGCTAATCCAAATCTAATTCAAAATCCAGGGTGGCCATTTAGTCCAGAAAGTGAAGAGTAATTTATATATATTAAATTGAAAATATCAAAATCCAGATTATGAAAGACAGTTCAAAAAAATCAATAATAATATTGTCCTTAGTGTCACTCTTCTTTACAGCATGTAATGATGTGAAGTTTGATGAGTATTTCAATCAGATAAATAGCGTAAAAAACTATCCCGTGTTTTATTCTACTAACACAGATGTTATTGCAGATTTATGTCTCATTTACAATGGTAGACCCAACCCCTTAGTTGAATATACAACTGAAACACTTAAGTCTTATGTGTATCATACAGATAAGAATGGAAAGATAAATTTCTTATTTGATGGTTTTTTATTTCTTGAAATTGTAGGATCTAATGGTCGTTCTTTAGAGAACAATCCAGATTTAACTACTAAGAAAGAGTGGACATGGTACATTGACCAGCAGTTTAAAACTGGGTTTGCAATACCTGCCCTCAATGAATTATTAGATAGTTTAGAGGAAGCTGGATCAGTTCCTATGCGTAAAAGAAAAATTGTCATCGGCATTCCTACTCCATATGAAAGTAAAAAATCTTTTGGTGTTATAGATGGAGAAAACCTAGTTATGGACAATATAAAAAGCAGAGTTAAAGCAGTTAAATGGTTTATAGATAGTGTTCTTGAGAACTGGAATCAAAGCGGATTCAATCATTTAGAGTTAGAGGGATTCTATTATAATGAAGAGCATACTCGAAATGAAGGAGACTCAATTATTCCCTTAATATCTGAATATATACATGAAAAAGAGAAGCGGTTCCATTGGATTCCATATTATGGAGGACAAGGAGCTAGAGATTGGAAAAAGTTAGGATTCGATATAGCATATCAGCAGCCAAATTACTTTTTTGTAAAATCAACAGAGAGCAATATCCCCGTAACAAGACTTAATAACACAGCTCATTTTGCTTCCAAATACGGGATGGCTCTTGAGTTTGAATTTGATAAAAACATAAAAGATACCCTTTATCAAAGGAAATTTAATGAGTATTTCGACGTATTTGAAAAAGAATTAATCTTTAAAATTTCCCCTATAGCATATTATGAAGGAGGTGGTACCTGGCATGAAATGTCTGTAAGCAAGAATGATACGATAAGAAGTTTATACGAGAAACTATCACTTAAAATCCTAGAGAGACAAGAAAAGTTAAATAAATATAAATAAAAAATGCTAAGCCTATGGACTGATTAAGAATTTAAGACATTATTTTGATTGAACTGAGAGAACAATCAAAATCTATGTTATGCTAGTAAATTCTCTCATTATAATAAACTAAAGTTAATATGTTATGAAAACAACAAGAACTCTTTTACTACTTTTATTAATGTGCGTATTTTGTGCACCACAAACTAAAGCTAACGAGCCCTACTTCTTTGAAGATTTTGAAGGTTTTGAAGGTCTACCAAATCAGGGCATTATTCCTGTAACAGACAATATTATCTTCAATAAAAAATTAACCCCACACTTCGCTTATGAATTTCGTGTACATGATAATGCCCTAATTCCTTTTTATGGAACTTTTGGTGAGGAACCAGCACTGAAAAAAGCAAGATTAGCTTGGTATCTAAATAATGGTAAAATTCAATCAGATTCGTGGATGGTTACTCGCCAGATTGATTTAACAGATGCCGATAACCCTGAACTTACATTCAAGTATGCATGCGGATTATATATTGGCATGAGAGACTTTTCCGTTAAAATAACAGAAGAGTTTGATGGTTTGGATCCTGAAGGTTCCGAATGGATTGATGTAACAGAAGAAAGCGGCATGTACGATATTATGCCTTTTGGAGTCGATGTGTGGCCAAATAGATTGTCTGATTTGAGAGTTGATTTATCTCCATATGCAGGAAAAAAAATATACATTGCTTTTAATGCAAAGACTCCATTTGATGAGATAACTAAAAACCCTAATGACGCATTAATTTATATTGATGACGTTAAAGTTGCAGAAAAACCTGTTCTAGCTCCAGGAGTTATTTACAAAGAATCGTTTACAGACCTACCTGGACCTCATTCAGCTGATTTTACTGGGTATAATGGATGGTGGAATGGCAAATCTTCTGAAACTCATAGGTATTTCAAAAAAAGAATGGATACGATTGTTCATAAACCCCATGTAGAGCATATGGTTTGGGTTAATCATACTAAAATGAAGTCTGCATTAGCATGGCTCATTTCCCCAAAAATAGACTTAAGAAACGTTAATGACCCCGAGTTGAGTTTCAATTTTGGAATTGGAAATCACAACTCTACAAATAGGTTTTTGAAAATTAAAATTACAGATGAATTTGAAGGTGGTGCAGCTGATCCAACTCAATCTATCTGGGAAGACATTACAGATCTAACTGGAATTTACAATGAAAACATTGTTACTCCTTATTCTGAAGTTCAACCAGAATCATTTCATAATGTAAAAGTAGATTTATCAGACTACAAAGGGCAAGGTATATATATATGTTTTGAATATCATATGCCCGCTAAGGAAGATGGTACAACTTATACTACGGATGCTCCAGTTTATTATATTGATGAAGTGAAGGTTATAGATAAAAACAAATCATCCTTACCAGGCGTCAAACCTGATCACTTTATTAAAGTACTCAAAGATAGGATCCTTGTCTCGGATGATGTAATTTTTACTGAAATTTACTCTACAGACGGAAAGCTAGTAAGATCAACAAGCAATAACTTTGTTCAAGTAGATGATTTACAAGGTGTTTATCTAGTACGTGTGAATGATGGAAGTCGCAGCTATACATTTAAAGCTGTTTTATAGTTTGATTTTAGGTTAGAGATTATAATTTATATTTTACCCCAACATCTATTTGCATATAACTGATAGATGTTGGGTTTAATTTGTCATGAATATTAGAATGAAAAGGTTTACTGTGATTATCGTATATTTTGTCCTGTTAAGTATGGGCATGTTTTCTCAATTTCCCAAGATAACCAATTATCCTCCCCTATTGAGCGGAAGAAATAATTACACTTCGGATTTATGTTTATTGTATTGTGCTAGACCTTATCCTCTGGTTCAATACACTAAGAATAATATGAAAAAATATCTTGTCTATCAGGATGAAAATCAAAAAACTCAATTTATTTTTGATGGATTCATTTTGTTTGATATTAGGGGAGCTGATAATCAACCTTTAGAAAACAATCCATCTGCTGTCACACAAGCTAATTGGACAGCTATGTTGGATAGATACTTTCTTGATGGATGGGCAGCGTCTGCAATAGATAGGGCATTGAATGATTTAAAGAATGAAAATATTGTTCCATTAAGAAAAAGACAAATTTACTTTGGTATACCTGTTCCATACGAACATAATAATTACTTTGGAGTTGTTGATGGAGAAACAATGACTATGTCAACTGTAGAGCTAAGGGTAAAAGCTGCTAAATGGTTTGTAGAGGAAGTTCTAAAGCGATGGGATGAAAAACAATACCAAAACATTGAATTAGCAGGGTTTTATTATGTAGAAGAACACGCTAGAGACAAAGGTGATGAAATTATCCCACAGGTAGCTGATTTTGTTAAATCTAAAGGATTACGAATAGTTTGGATACCATATTTTGGTAATGTTAATAAGTTTGCGAAGGATTGGAAATCTCTTGGTTTTGATATGGCATATTATCAACCAAATTACTTTTTTGTTAATGCAACTAAGGCGGGTGTACCTGTATCTCGTTTAGATGACGCAACAAAATTTGCATCAGAGCATGGAATGGCTATGGAGTTTGAGTTTGATCACAACGTCTATAATGACACACTATATCAGAGAAAGTTCTCTGAATACATTAATTATTTTGAGAAAAACAACGTATTTCAACGTACCTCAATTGCATACTACGAGGGCGGTGGAGCGTGGGGACAAATAGCTAATTCTCAAGATAAAGACATTACCACCCTATACAGAAGACTTTGTGAGATTATTAGCAATAGGCAACATAAAGCAGACAGCATCTACCTTGAGATAAAATCAAAATGTAAAGAAGAACTTCTGTATGAGAACTTTGAAACTCTACCAGGAAAAGACTTGGAGTCTTTCTCTGAATATAATAATTGGAAAAATCTCAGTCTGAATAAAAATGACAAAGGATGGATAAAAAAACAAAATGCTATTATAGATGAGAATATTGCAATTATGAGTTCATCTAATAAAAAACAAAATACTGATGCATGGTTTATATCACCCGAAATAAATCTCGAAAACATGTACTTACCAATTCTCTCATTTAACTTTGCTTGTGGCAACTACATTGGAAAAAATCATTTTCGTGTACTATTAACAGAAGATTCCAATCACAGTATACAGTTTCAGGAAAAAAAATGGATTAATATTGCTAAAGAAATAAATTATCCTAGTCAAAGTCTATATCAAGGTACACCCTCAGAGTTTCATAAACTTAATATAGACCTTTATAAATATTCAGGTAAGAAAATTCAAATAGCGTTTCAAACGATTGATAATGGCGAAAATAACATAAATCTTGAACATCAAACTACCTATATTCTTGATGACATATCGATTAATAAAAAAAAAAATGATAAAGTAAGTAGTAGTTTAAAGATAGAAAAAGATAAAAATTATTATAAGCTAATCAATAATCGTTTACTCTTTAATGGGGAAGTCCAAAGCTTCTCTTTGTTCTCAATGACAGGGTCTTTAATCTTATACAAAGAGAATATCACTGAAATAGATTTGAACGGACTAAATGGATTTTATATATGTACATTCGTTACTCCACATGAACTCATATCTGCGAAACTACTTATATATAAAACCTAATAATTAGTAGGTTTAACTTTAAACCAATACACAACAATCTTCTGATTATCAACAATATAAACACCTTTTTTTAGATTTTCTACAATATTTTCACCTATCGACAAATGAATGGAGCAACTTAATGAACCATTATTATCTAATAATAGATTAACGGGTTTTTGTGCTAAAACTTCGACACTATGGGTTAAACTCCAATTATCTGTAGGAAACAACACACCTTCATTAGTGGTAGGATTAGCTATATTCGTAATTTTTTTATCAAAAAAATCAAAGTTATAATATAAATACAAATCATCTTCATGGCTAATTAGACGACAATTATAATATTGAGCTATTTCATCAGATGTTCTTGTCTCTTTCCAGATGCGAATATCAGCCATTTTCGTACTCAGAGAAAAACTATTAATAGATCTACGTGCAATCCATAATTCTTTTTTGATATCATTACCTATCCATAACCCCCCAAAATCTTCAATTACATCGTATAGCTCACCATTCACATAAGCATAAACTTTTTGAGTATCAGATGAAATCACATACGCTACATGTCCCCATTGGTTTAAGAATTTATTAAGCGGTAAATCAAGTTCCACACCCTCATAGTTAGAAGAGCCATTATTCAAAATCTCACTATTGAATACAAATACTAAATCATCAGTATTAGTACTATTATTTCTAGATATATCAACCGAAAATCCGTAGTTAGATAAGTGTTTATTAGAAATAATATTAATAGGTTTAGTACTGTTCTTTTTATAATCGATAATATTAAGCCAGAACTCTAAAGTCATATTTCGTTCAGTGAAAGAAAGAGGATCTGCATTTATACCACCATTTCCAAATGCAGTAGCATCCCACGCCAAAAAATCGCCCTTATATTCTTCGGCATCAATATCTATATTAGTAATAGAATATGGCGAAAGTACTGCAGCATGGGCTGACATTTTAGCGACTGTAGAGTGCATTTTAGGAACTTCTATTGGTTGATATGAGTTTTTAGTTACATCGTTACCTGTTATTTGTTCATACCAAGCACAAGCTGCCGTAAAACGGCCAATATATAAATCTAAATGTGCACCGTCTCGACAAAAATTATCTCCAACATAACTAGTACGACCATTTTGTATAGCCGTCCCCGAAGGAATAACGATGTCTATTCCCGCTTGAGTAGATGCACGTTTAACCGTCTCTACTATAGCATTATACATAACCATTTGGTCATTCATATAATATGAAAAACCAGATTGAGTTGCTGTCTTTTCATATGCCCATGTCATATGCATCACAAAATGAACATCTGGATTTATCGCTTTAGATGCTACATAATCTGTAAGATTATTAATGTATGGAAAATAGGTATTAAACCTACCAGAGCTATGACTTACCTGTTGAAAGGAAATATAATCCCAATCCTCATCTAAAATGGCCGTATCTAAAGTCACATTTTTGGTAGTTGTTCTATGTCCATTAACAATTTTTCGATACGAATAATCGGCCGTATTATTTAGTACGTTATCCCAATGCATTTCAAGACTACAACCTCCGATAAGCATATTGCCTATAACAAAATTGATATTATCGGCCTCACCTAATTCATAAAGATAGTTCTCTATTGCATCTTCAGAAAAACTATTCCCAATAGCTAAGATTTTTATAGTTTTTCCATAGCTATACAAGGAACAAAAAAAACAATGCTATAGTGAAAAAACATTTACTTACCACTACTTTTCTTTTCTCCATTTTATGTAAATGAAATTCGTTTATTATCCAATATCAATGCATGCAAAACTTATTGTAAAGCATACAAATCACCTCAATCCAATATTTGATTATGTTCTAAAAGCAACTCTCTCAGAACATCATAAGGTATATCTTGAACGGATTGTTTTCGATCAATGGCAATCGAAGCGGCGGCTGCGGCTGATTGACCGAGCATCATAAAAACAGGCTCCATGCGTAAAGAACCAAATGCGATATGGCTCGCGCTTATGCAAACGGGAACTAGTAAATTTTTGCACTCATCGTTCTTCGGCACTATTGAACGGTAGCTTACTGGATAGGCTTTTAAGCCCCTGGCCTCTACATTTCCTTCGTTTTGCACGAATCCGTTCTTATCAACATACCGCTGAACATGATGGGAATCCATGCCATAACCTGCCATACAGATAGGATCGTCTGCTAGAATTAGACTTTCGCAATTATGCTGCGTCATCACATATGAACTAACCATACGTCGCGCTTCACGAATATAAAGCTGCTCTTGCCAACCTGTTCCATTATTATACTCATCCTTACAAGTACCCCATTGCGAAACTTTATCGCGCACTTGTTTTGGTATGCGAGGATGATAAGCTAAAGTCCACATCAAACCCTGCTGATAGCTTCTATGTTCTTGTATGATTCTTTCACGCTCCGCATAAGAGCCTTCAGGATAATTGTAGTTTTGACCTATGAAATCTGTGGAAAATGCCTTTTGATTATTGGTGTCCGTTTTACGATTAGGCATAGGCGTATTAATCCAAGGAACTACAGGATCATCACCACCATAATCATACATTTTTTCTATTGGACCTTTGGCTGCTTCATAGTTTCTGAACAGCAACTCATAGTTTAGTTCATTATAATCAGCAGGTTTTTGGAAAGGAATACGATTTTCTGGATAGTCTGTCAAAGTCATTCTAAAGCAATAAGCCTGAATTTTCTGATCCCCCTCTCCTGTATTACCAGGTCCTTCCGCATTAATATAAGGTAGTAAACCACTAGAGGGATCGCCTGCAACTACATAAGGGTCAACGCCCTCGATGAAGTTGTGGAATCTGGCATTATGCGACATGCGGCCATTAAACATAGGAGCACTTATATTATCTTGTACGCCGTTTAGACCTTCTTTATACTGGGAGTTTGACTCTCGCCCTATAGTATAGCTAACACCAGCTGCAGCCATTAAATCACCTTCATAAGTAGCGTCAATAAACATCTTAGCTTTGATTTTTTTACCACTTTCCATTTTGATAGAAGCGATCTTTCCCTTGCATTTCTTTACGCCTGTCTCACGATTAAGGCGTTCATTATAAAGAATATCCACCTTTTCATTAGCCAACATATCATGATAGATTTTCAATGCTACTGAAGGTTCGAAAGTCCACATAGCATCTTCACCTGGAGTATTACGAGATTGACTGTATTCATTTGCTTTTTGATATTTCCAATTTGCTGGATTGTCGTAATGTTTTTTGATATTCTTATAAAACTCAAGAGAAATACCTCCTATACTGGGTTTACTTCCAATATCTGTAGCTCCTAAGCCTCCAGTTGTTAAACCTCCGATTCGGTCACTTGGCTCTATTATCAATACTGATTTTCCTAAACGAGAAGTTTGAATTGCAGCACTAATTCCTGCCGAAGTTCCACCATAAACTACTACATCGTATTTTTTAGCTGAAACGGGAAACGACAGACAAATCAAAGATAAAAATGCAATTAAATGTAATTTCATAAAACAATATATTAAAGAATTAATCTGATTGGTACATCGGGATAGTCACTACACCTTTATAAATACCTTTTTTCTATAGAGAAAATAAAGAAATGACCATACCACAGCGAAGTAAAGGATAGAATATACGGTAGTTCTGTACTCTACGGGAAATAGATTTACAACTCCTCCTCCTAGAAAATTAGTTGCATGATGAAAGTTGAATACCCTCTGAGCTACATAAATAGTGATGGAGTTTAGACCAATTACAGTGAAGGGAAAAGCCCATTTTCTCCATTGTTTTACATCCATTATGAAGTAGAAGATGGCTAATAAGAAAACGCTCAATCCACCAGCAAAACAGACATAAGAACTAGTCCAAAGTTTTTTGTTGATGGGGAATATCATACTCCAAAGTAAACCTATGACAACCAAAGCAACAGCAATACCGAGCATATAATACACTTTTTTCATCTGGCTCAGTTTTTCTTCTTTGAGTAAAACACCCATGAGAATACCGAGCAAAGCTGTTGAAATTGCGGGGATGGTGCTGAGAATTCCCTCCGGGTCATAATTACCATTTAAAACTAGACCCGGAAGAAATTTCACATCAAACCAACACACAATCGAACCTTCAGCAGAAAAAATGCTCTGCCCTGTTTCCATCAAAGGGTTAGGGACAAAGGCACATAGAAAATAATAGACTACTAACAATGCAGCAGCCATTATAACCGACCATTTTCTGCCTCCGATTACATATATTAAAGCGCCCACCATCCAGGCGACTCCAATTCTACCTAAGACACTCGCAAAACGAATAGGGAAATTAAAACTCAAAGCTTTATTAATAATTAACCCCAATAGAATCAGCTTAAAAGCCCTTTTTAAAATAGTTAAAATGATTTGTTTTTCAGTTCTGCCTGTTGCTCTACTTTTTTCCAAAGAAAAAGGGAAGGACACCCCTGCTATAAATAAAAACAGTGGAAATATCATGTCATAGAAAGCAAATCCATGCCAGTCTACATGTGTCATTTGTTGAATGGCAAAGTCAGCTACAGAAGAGTTAGGAAACAATTCTGCAAATGCTTTAATAATGGTTGCCCCTCCAATGATAAAAAACATATCGAAACCTCGCAGTGCGTCTAATGATGCGAGTCGTGCTTGTTGCTTCATGTGTGTCAAATTCAGTTATGTTTATGTAAAATCAATCTTTGTTGGACGGATACTGAGCTTATAGCTTCATTTTCTTCAAAAGCTTTTTAGCTTGCTTCTCAGCTTTTTTATAAGTATCAGCCATACTTACTATAGCGCCATTTTTAGCTTTACTGATATTAGATGCTGCCATGAAAGTAAATATCTCTAAAGTTTCTTTTTCTGAAACGGGAGGAACACCAGTTTTGAAGAATACCATCATTTCATCTAACATATATCCAAAGCCCTCATAGCCACCTACTTCAATAACTCCTTTTGCTGTATATGCTTTTCCTCCGTACACTCCTTTTCCTTGCCTGATGCCTCGGAAAGTACCAATACGTCCGTCATCCCACATCCCAACCACTACGTCAGTTCCCTCTGATGACATGCGATTCACACTTACACAACCAGTTCCCATAGTAGTAAACAAAGTCTCAACTCCATGTATGCCATACCACGAAAAATCAGGATGAGAAGGTTCTCCTGCTGAAGGTGAAGAACAATCAACTCCTATAATTTCACCATATTCTCCTTTATTAATTTTTTGGTTTTGTGGGGTAAATCGTAATGCTGATGAGGAAAACATGGGTACATTATATTTCTTAGCTAATTCATATATGGCAATTGCTTGCACCAAATCAGCTCCTAAAGGTTTATCTATAAATACGCTCTTACCTGCCTTAAAAACTTCTGCTGCTTGTTCTAAGTGTACATTACCATCATTGGTCTCAAGCATCACACAATCAACTTTTTCTAATAGTTCTGCTATAGATGATACAATCTCAACACCATATTCTTCAACTTGTTTGGTGAAACCTGGTATTCTATTATAACTAAATTCAATGGTTCGTGAACCGTAGGGATAAGCTGCAACAATTTGAAATCCTTCGTATGCGGGACTCTTATCCACAGCATTTATTAATTTCGTAAATGCAGGAGAATGTGAGGTGTCTAACCCAATAATACCTATCTTAATCTGTCCGTAACTTAAAAGATGGGCTAACATTACTAATAGTAATAAAAGTGTAAATCGCTTCATGATAATTATTATTAGATGGATATGATTATGTATAATCTAATTGTATGTTTATGCTAAACTACTTATTTCAATGTACAAATATAGAACAGAAAAAAACGTAAAAACACGAGAAAAACGCAAATCTTGGCTCAAAAAACGAAATATGAGCAAAAATCTGCGTTCTTTTTATCTTTTGCACGCTGAAATGTATCTTTTGCGTAGTCTTTTTACTTTTTGCTTGAATTTCGTTTCAATACAAGCAACAGTGATTTAACAACTAATCTGAAAATTAGAATGATAAGATAAAGAGATACTGCTATCACAATTTCATACCCTATCTGAGTAATCAGCTCGCGCCAAAATGTATTGTAATATACAATTGCTCCTACATTTATCAAGACGGATGCAATAAAACATCCCAGTAGAATGTATAATTCTCGTTTGATTCTTTTGGAGGTGATGATAATATCAGTCATAATTAAAATTTCATATAGGGGATTTTATACTCTTCTGGGAACTCAATAGTGCGACCTTCTCTCATGGCTTGATTACCTAATAAACATATGATGGTTGCTGCATACGCTTCTTCAACTATATTTTTTGCTTTTTCGCCTGTAATGCATGCTTGTACAAAAGATGATAGTATTAGGTCTGATCCATCCGCATCAGAACTTACCATAGATGCACCTGTATTTATGCTTGTTTTTCCCTTTAATATGGCATGAGGTTTATATTCGGATTTGGTTTCAGCACGCCAACTCGGACCTGCAACTGGTATAGCCGTAAATACTTTTGATTGAATCTCTCCAATTAACTGCTGAATAGCAGGCGAACTCTTATCATCCTCTAAGTAGTACAGTCCTTGGGCCAGTTCAGCTGTTCCTTTATGACCCAGAACTTGATTCTCCATACCGTTAAACTTATTGGAAATCAAGGATTCATAATTGATTTTCACACCATTGGAGTATTTATACACTAAATTGATGCTATCATACACCTCTCTACCATCTTTCCAATGCACAATATCACCCATTCCACTAACAGATGTTGGAATGCGATTCATCGTCCAATTGCAAATTTCCAATTGATGTGAACCCAGCTCAGTAATGAGTCCGCCTGAGGTATCCCAATACAAACGCCAGTTAATGCGCTTTTCTAATTCGGGAGAAGGAATAGGTCTGCGCCAGTCATGGTTCCTAAACCAATGACATCTAAAGCCTACAATATCACCTATCAAACCATCTTGAATCATTTGAATACCTTTGAGGTATTTTTCATCAAACATTTGTTGTAAACAAAAATACAATACTCTATCTGTTTTTTGATAGGCATCATAAATAGCTTTACACTCATCCATTGTTAAAGCCATCGCTTTTTCACAAAACACATGTTTCCCCGCTGCCAAAGCATCAAGGGTCATAGGTGCATGCCAATTGAGTGGTGAAGCAATAATAACCCCATCAATATCGGGAGATTCTAGTAGTTTCTTGTAATTAGTATATGTTTTTGCTTTGGGACATAAAGCTGAGGCATCCTTTAAATTGGGTAGATAATCATCACATAAAGCCACAAGTTCAGCATTTTCAATAGCAAGCAAATTATGTATATGGTATTGCCCCCTCGAGCCCGTCCCAATAACCGCTATACGTGCTTTTTCTTTTTTGATTTCTGATTTCTTGTCAGTTGTAAAAGACTGTAACCAAGGTGTTGAAGCTAATACGGCAGCACCTCCCGCCATACCTCCTAAGTCTTTAATAAACTTACGAAGCCTCAGATCAACTTCTTGTTTTTCTTTTTTATGAATCATAATTATTTATGTTAATTTCAGTATTCTAATATCCTCGACATCGAAATTTTCTAAAATTTCTGCTCTTTCTTTGGTGGATGCTACCATCAAAGCAGTTGATAAAACCTCAGCTTCGACTGGGTCTTTTGATTGTACACAAACAAGTTTATTTTCTTTATTAGCTTGTCCAGTATGTGGATTAATAAGGTGTTTATTATAGG
>CAYVWK010000003.1:33277-42731 GCA_964455235.1 uncultured Paludibacter sp. | reverse complement strand
GCCATCCCCGCTAAAACCCCACCAACTATTGCCCCATCAACCCAAATACATAATGAGGCATCTGTAGAAATAACTATAACTGCAACTGTTGGGGATGATATTTATTATACGGTGGATGGAAGTGATCCAAAAACAAGTGGTAGTAAAATAAAGTATTCCGAACCTTTTACTATTCATACAGGAAACACCTTAGTGTGGGCGTATGCTGAAAAGAATTTTAAAAAATCTTTGGATATATATAAACAATTTGCTGTGTCACCACAACCTTCAGGGAGTGAGTTGTGGAATCAATCTGTTCAGAAGAATACCAAAAGATCAGATGGTGATTATGATTATTGTGGGATAGCTATTAGTCTTGATGGACAATATGTCTTTCGTCAAAAAAAGGCTTCTGCTAACAATCAAACTGATGGTGCCTTGGGTGTATTTAAAGTTAGTGATGGTTCTAAAGTTAAAGACATTGCATTAGGATTTAATAACTTTAGAGGAGGTGATGTTGTTGTGTCTCCAAGAGGGTATGTTTATGCTTCAGCGGCTACAGAATGGTATAATAAAGAGATGACTATAAAAAGAATAATAGACCCTTCAGGATCATCACCTACCGTTACAACAATATTAACTCTTCCAGAAAGTGATTGGTATGATGGATCTCATAAATTAGGCTTTAGTTTTGGTGTTTGGGAATGGCAAGAAGGCTCTAGTTGGAAAGGTTACATAATTGTTCACAAAACGAATTCAAATATTGTTCATTTTTGGAAACTAGATAATTCGGCTGTAGTAGCTAATTCTTATCAAGCATTATCAGTTAACTTACCAGTAGGTCAGCATGCTTTAAATGAAAATTTTGCACGTATATCCATTATAAATAAAGATCATTTTTGGATAAATGGTAACGCTTCATCAAGTGTGAATGATCCTTATAAATATACACCTATATATTGTGAAATATCGTGGGCAAACTCTACCACACCAAATAGTATTTCAGGTAATCGCATGCCTGCAAGATATGATTTAAATGAACTTGTTGGTGGTGCTACTCACTTTGAGTATAAAGGTAAGAAATACGGAGTTTTTGCTGCTAACAATCATGACAATGGGGGGATATGGATAGGTATGCCAAAGCACTATTCTATGTTACAAGAATATAAATCTACTGACAGTATGCACAACCCAACTGGTCCAGTTATAGCTTTATTCCCACCAAATGGACTTGGTGGAGCGACGGATGATATTCAATTTGTCAGTTCTGCTGTAAGGGTTTTAGAAAACAAAGTGGTCATTGTAACTCTTGGGGGAGTCAATGGCTCTGCCTGCTATGAGTTTAAGGAGGCAACAGTTAATAGTAATTTTACCCCTATTGGTACTGCGCTGCATTTTGCGCAACCAACAAAAACTTTGGATTTATCAGTGGATTATGGACTGACAGAGGGAGCTACTGCATATTATACACGATCTGTTGGGTTGAGTTCAAATCCAGGGGTGGCAACTACTGCCTCTACTTTATATAATGCTACCGATAAATTGCAGTTTGAAGAGGGTATCCATAAAGTTAATTTATTGGTGACTAAGCCTGGTTATCTGTCAACATCTCACTCTTCTACTATCAATGTCGGTCCTTTTGTCTGGAAGGGTAATGATACAAATTGGGAAAAAGCTGCAGACTGGACTATCAATGATTTATATAGTGCAGTGCCAACATATCTTCATTCTGTTCGCATACCAACTTTACCTTCTGGAGGCAAATTCCCCACGGTAAATGGTGCTAGCGTACAAGTAGGTTCAGTAGAAATTCAATCAGGAGCAAGTGTGAGGCTTGCAGAAGGGAAAAATCTGACCATTCATCAGAATTTAATAAATGATGGCAATGTCTATATTGGAGTTGAAAGAACGCTGACTGCCAAAACAGTTACAAATAATGGTGCAATTCATATAGGCGAGGGTGATTTAGTAATTAATTCAGAAGGGGGTAGTCTCACGAATAACGGGACAATTTTCACGCGAAAAAACTTACCTGACAATATCTCCACATTTGGTGGTACGGTGAATTTGAATGGATATATGGACAGACCGATCCCAGAAGGTACTCCCAAGCAAATCATTCCCGTTAAAACCTATAATAATTTGATTTTATCGGCAGGGCAAGGCGTTAAAACAGCACAAGGAAATGCGCTTGCAGTTGTGAATAATGATATGACTATCGATACAAATAGCAGTTTACTGATAGAGCTAAACAGTGGAGTAAAGGTAGCTGGTAGCATTAGCAATCCTAATGGAATACATGGCATACATGTGAAAGCCGATGCAAACGAACCTACGGGCACTTTGCTGTTTGGCAATGCTGCAAATAACCCTTTGACTGCTACTGTCGAAATGTATAGTCCAGCTGCTATTACAACCAAAGCTGATGGTAGTCCGCAATACCATTGGCAGTTTTTTGGTATTCCTTTCAAGCAGATGAATGAGCTAGAGCATACGTTCTATGGGGTGTATATCCGCCGTCATAATGAGGCAGGCTGGGGGACTACACAACTGCCCATCACCAATAGAAAATGGATACAGCTAAATAATCAGGATGTATTGAAACCTGTAGTGGGTTACGAGATTACCCAGCAAAATGCGAAAAAATACACCTTTACGGGCGAGTTGTTCAATGCTTCCATTGATACAATTTTGACTTATACACCCAGTGTTGAGAATGTACAAGGGCAGTATCCCGGTCAGCACATCCTTACCAATCCTTACCTTGCTGCTATCCCTATTAGTGAGATTGATTTTGGTAGTAATAACAATATGGATAAGGTGGTGTATGTCTATCATACAGGTAGTTTGCAAGAATACACCACAAGTGGAGGTGCTACTAGTCGAGGAGAAAATCCTGGCCAATATATCGCAATTCCCTCCGAAGCAGCAGGGGCTGCAGGTATTCCCGCAGAAATAGCACCTATGCAAGGGTTTTTGGTACGTACAGCCAGTGGGGTGACTGCTAGTGGTCGTTTCAAGATTAATTACAACCAGTTAGCTAAAAATACAGCTAAACAGCGTGCACCAAAAGCATCTGAGTCTTGGTTGCGCCTCACTTTAGCTGCAGAAAACTCAGGTGATGTGATGTGGTTATTTGCCGTTGATGGCACTACACCTCATTACGATAATGGTTGGGATGGTACTAAAATGGTGGGAGATGCTGGTACACCTATGCTGTTCTCACACAATGAGGCAGGCAACTATCAAATCAATGCGATGGAGGATATAGATGGAACGGATATAGCTTTCCGTGCAGGCAATGCGGATGCCCTGTATACCATCACTTTCAATCGTGGTGGTGATATGTTGGAACGCTATTCCAAAATTTATTTTGAAGATAAAGAAACGGGTGATATAGTTGATATTACGGAAGATGGTGCGACTTATACCTTTGCGAGTTCGAATCAAAGCATCACTTCACGCTTTAGAATTGCTACTTCACCAGCATTACAAACTGGTACTTACGATGTGCATATCTATACAGAAGGCGAAAAACTGTATATGAATAATATCAGCGATACCGACAGCACCATCGAGTTGATTGACTTAAGCGGTCGTAATTTAACGACCTACTATTGTAAAGCTGGCGAAATGAAGGTTGTACAACTTGCAGTGCCTCGTGGCTGCTATGTTGTGCGTGCAACTACAGAGAGAGTACAGAGTACAAAAGTAGTGATTAAATAGGGTAAAACATTCAATTAAACATCCCCCTAAACTTTGCAAAGAAGCTTTTCTTTGCGTTGCTATTGGGTTTGATATTGTCGGAAGTTTCGAGCTTTTGCATGATTTCCTTCTCCTCTTTGTTGAGGCTTTCGGGAATATAAACACCGATATTGACAAGTAAATCACCTGTGCCGTAACGGTTGACGCTGGGTAAACCCTTCCCTCTCAAGCGTAACACTTTACCAGGCTGTGTCCCAGCAGCTATATTCACTTTCACTTTGCCATCCACTGTGGGGACTTCAACAGAACCACCCAAACTAGCAGTGGGTACAGACACCAACAGGTTGTATATCAGATCATTCTCATCGCGAATAAGCTCAGGATGCTTCTCTTCTTCTATCAATACCAATAAATCACCATTCACTCCACCGCGCCGTGGAGCATTTCCCTTGCCACTCATCGATAATTGCATGCCTTCCATCACACCAGCAGGTATGCTGATATTGATAACCTCATCAGCCCTCACGGTGCCATCGCCATTGCAATGTGTACATTTATCCTTGATGATTTTACCGTCTCCATGACAAGTCGGACATTCGCTTTGAGTTTGCATTTGTCCGAGTATGGTGTTTTGCACACGGGTAACTCGCCCTGTGCCATTACAGGTGGTGCAAGTCTCTGGCTCAGAACCATGTGCTGCGCCTGTAGCGTTGCAGTGCTGACAAGCCACTTGTTTTTTGACTTTGATTTTCTTTTCTACGCCAGTAGCAATTTCTGCTAAATTCAACTTCACCTTAACGCGTAAGTCGGAGCCTTTGCGTACGCGCGTGCCGCCACGACCACCAAATCCACTGAAATTACCGAATCCACCAAAACTGCCAAAACCACCTCCAAAACTACCAAAGATATCGCCGAATTGTGCAAAAATATCCTCCATGGTCATGCCTCCATAACCACCACCAGCAGCACCATTCACGCCAGCATGACCAAATTGATCGTAGCGGCTGCGCTTATCCTCATTGCTCAACACTTCATAAGCCTCAGCAGCCTCCTTGAATTTCTCCTCTGCTTCTGCATCACCAGGGTTTTTGTCAGGGTGAAACTGTATGGCTTTCTGACGATATGCTTTCTTTATTTCATCTGCTGTAGCGGTTTTTGCAACCCCAAGCACTTCATAATAATCTCTCTTGTTCGACACGTTTGTTTGTTTTTAGTTGTGATTTGTCTTGCTACTATGGATAGGTTTTATTCGCCTACAACCACTTTGGCATAGCGGATAACCTTATCATTCAAGGTGTAACCTTTCGCCGTGCAGTCTATAATTTTTCCCTTTTGATCTTTGGTGGGCGCAGGGAAAGTCGTGATTGCTTCATGTAAATCCGTATCAAATACTTCATTTTCTGTTGCAATTGCTTGTACGCCATTATCAGCTAAAAAAGCAAGGAATTTAGCATAGATGAGTTCAACGCCTTCTTTGACAGCATCTACATCTACAGCTGTTTTCATCGCTTCCAAAGCTCGCTCAAAATCATCTATCAATGGAAGGGTTTTCTTCATGATATCCTCTCCACCATAGGTGCGCAGGTCTGATTTTTCCTTTGCACTGCGCTTCCTGAAATTATCAAACTCCGCCATCAAACGGAGGTTCTTATCCTTTAAATCTTGAATCTCTTCAAGGAGTTGTAGGGTGGTGTCGTCTTCTTGTATAGACACACGGTCGTGTGTCTCTTCGGGACCATGTGGTTCTTGTGTAGATACACTGCCGTGTGTCTCTGCTGCGGGGTCATGTGGTTCTTGTGTAGACACACTGCCGTGTGTCTGCTCTACGTCTTTTTTCTTCATATTCTTTTTTCAAAAATTATCCGCCACTCGATTAAACAAGAAGACTGCCAAGACGATATAGGGTTCGTTTTGGCAGTTCTTAGCTGAAATTTTGTCAGTATTTGTTTTAGTTTGGATAGTTGTTTTATCTCCTTTCAAGCCATTCGATAAAATGATCGGGGTTTTCATCGAAGGTGTATGGACTGTTCAAAGGCATGCCATCTGCATCTAACATCACATAAAAAGGTTGTGCGTTGGCGCCAAATTTATAACGTTGCAGGTAGCTCCATTTGTCGCCTATTGTCCTGATAGTACGCTTTTTACCATTCTCTTCTACTGTATAGGGTTCGCTCAAAGGCGTTTTATCATCCACAAATAAAGTAATCAACACAAAGTCTTTTTCCAAGATGGATTTTACACGGTGATGCGTCCAAACGGATGCTTCCATTTTTCTGCAATTCACACAACCATAGCCAGAAAAATCAACTATGACAGGTTTGCCTCTTTCGGCAGCATATTTCATTCCCAATTCATATTCGGCAAAATCGGGATGTACCTGATCATCATATAAATTGAAATCTTGCGTGCTTAATGGTGGAGCAAAGGCACTGATGGATTTCAAAGGCGCACCCCATAATCCTGGTACCATATATACTGCAAATGCAAGGGAAATGATGGCTAAGAAAGTGCCTGTTACGGATGTATGTTTGACTTCATCATCATTTTTAAAGCGTAATTTTCCAAGTAGGTAGAAACCTAAGAGTGTGAATATTACTATCCAGAGGGAAATGAATACCTCTCTGTCTAAAATTCTCCAACCATAGGCTAAGTCGGCTACGGATAAGAATTTCAATGCTAAAGCTAATTCTAAAAATGCTAAAACCACTTTTACTTTATTGAGCCAACCGCCTGATTTAGGCATGTTTTTCAATAGAGAGGGGAAGAAGGCGAAGAAGGTAAATGGGATGGCTAATGCAACTGCAAAGCCTGCCATACCAATGGCTGGAGCTAAGATGCTACCTGTTCCTGCTACTTCAACTAAGAGCGTTCCGATGATGGGACCAGTACATGAAAAAGATACCAATACCAAGGTGAACGCCATGAATAAGATGCTTAAAAAACCTGCTGTGGAATCCGCTTTTGAGTCTAATTTCGTTGACCAAGAAGCAGGTAAAGTAATCTCAAATGCTCCGAAGAATGAGATAGCGAACACCACTAATAGCAAGAAGAATAGGATGTTGAATATCGCATTAGTTGACATGCTGTTGAGCGCACTCGCACCGAATATCAGCGTAATCAGTACACCGAGGGTTACATAAATTACGATGATGCCTATGCCGTATAGAATTGCATCGCGACGACCCCGCGATTTTTTCTCCGAGCGTTTGAGAAAAAAGCTGACTGTCATAGGGATAATAGGCCACACACAAGGTGTAAATAAAGCCAAAAACCCACCAGCCATCCCTGCAAAAAATATCCACCACCAAGAGGTTGCACCTTCTGTACCGATGTTTTTACCAAAGGCTTTTAGCTCGGAAATGACGGGTGTCCAGTAGTCCTCAACACTACCTTCTTTATCTTCTCTAACTTCTTTAACTTCTTTAACTTCTATAACTTCTTTAACTTCTATATCTTCTCTAACATCTCTAACATCTCTAACATCAGTCGAAAAACCTTTCACTCCTACGCTAAACTCATCCCTATCAGGTGGCAAACATTGCGTATCATCGCAGGCCATAAATTCAACATAACCCTGAGTATTGATGGGGGTATTTGCCTTGGTTTTGAGCTTCTGTACGAAAATAGCCTCCTCGGCGTACCAGCTGAGGTTCATCTGAAAGTTGGGGTCGAAAACCTCTATCAACTTGGATTTGGCGATGGTTGTGCCGTCTAACTCAGCACCACCTAAATTTTCGTAAACGAAGCGGGTGGGTCTGGGACCACCTGTGGGGATATCCATCCCGTATAGGTGCCAAGTCTTCTCTATAGTAGCCTTATGAATGATTTCAGCCGTAGTGCTGCTGGTAACCTTCACCTCATGTGTCCAGCTAATGGGCTCGTATATCTGACCGATGAGCAGGTTTGTCATCAGCGAAAAGAATATCAAAAAATGTAATTTCTTGCTCATAATGATTTAATTTTGTGCAAAACTAATTCAATTAAATGAATATATGAATAACTGTTCATATATATTTTGAATTTCTTAACAAGAATAAGCGGTTTTTTGAATTTCTAAAAATTGATATTTATTTGCAAAATATATGTATATCTTTGCAGTTTGCTTTTTTGCTGAACAACATCTAATTTAATAGCGTTATAGCTATAATTACTTGCTTTTCACATAATAGTAAGAGTTTAAAAATGATTATTACACGTTCAAAATCAATTAAAATGAAAAGAATTACTTTATTGATGGTAGTTTTACTGACTACGTTCATATTGTTTGCAAAACCTAGAAGTGAACAGGCAAGTTTAAAAATTGCCACTGATTTTCTCGTTCAAATAGCTCAGAAATCTGATATGCAGAAGGTTAAATTTAATCCTTCATCTTTAGATTTAGTGTATAGTAAAGAAATCAGCATGCATCAAAAAGCTTATTTCGTATATGGAAATAAAGCAGGGGCTGGATTTGTAATAGTTTCAGCAGATGACAGAATGCATGAAGTATTGGGTTATTCAACAACAACTACTTTTGATGAGCAGAATATCCCTGATAATATGAAGTTTTGGTTGAAGGCTTATGAACTTGAATTGATGCAATTAGAAGCTTCTGAAACAGATCAAGATTCGGGTTTCAGCGTACAAAAAACTCAAACTAACAGTTTTGCACCCTCTATCAATCCTCTTTTAGGAGGTATCAAATGGAATCAAGGTGCACCCTATAATAATCTTTGTCCGAGCATAGGTGCTGGTAAACGTGCAGCAAGTGGTTGTGTAGCCACAGCTATGGCGCAGTTGATGAAGTATTACGAGTGGCCTGCGGTTGCCTCTGGCTCTAAATCTTACAGTACACGTACGCTTAAAATCAATTTAAGTGAAAGCTTTGAAGGAGTTCAATATGATTGGAGCAATATGACCCCTACTTATAATAGTAGTAGATCGGAAGTGGAAAATAGTGCAGTGGCTAAGTTGATGTATCATTGTGGAATCGCTGTAGAGATGGATTATAATGATTCGAGTGGTGCTTATACAGAGGATATTGCTAAGGCTATGATTGACTATTTTGGTTATGATGATAAAATGCAGTTGTATAAAAGAAATTTCTATACAAGAGCTGAGTGGGTAGATCTAATTAAGGCAGAGCTGAATGCTAGTCGCCCTGTACTTTATGGTGGTGTTTCTGATGATGGTGGTCACCAATTTATTTTAGATGGTTATGATGTAAATGACTTTTTCCATGTAAATTGGGGCTGGGGCGGTATGTCAGATGGTTACTTTAGAGTATCTTCTTTAGATCCTGATTCTCACGGTATTGGAGGTGGTCTAGGTGGCTTTAATTATTCGCAATCTATCTATACAGGTATTCAGAAACCAACAACCAATAGCAGTATGGTTTCTCAATTCAATATGACGGCTGCTATGACATATCCAGCAGGTACAGTAACTCGTACCAACGCTATGAGTTTCAGTCTGAATAAAGTGTTTAATTATGGGGTGAATACCATGACAAGTACCCAGATCGGTTTTGCCTTTTACAATCAAAATGGAGAAAGAATGTTGGTACAACCTATTGCTTCAGTTAGTGAAATTAAACCTTTGTCAGGTTTTACTAAATTAACGCTCTCCTTAGCTGCTAATAGCTTAAACGGATTAACAGCAGGTAATTATCAAGTATATCCAGTGTTTAAATCAAATGAAGAAAGCGATTGGGTTAAAATACGCTATTATGCTGGGAACCCTGATTATCTGAATCTTACTTTAACAGCAACACATGCTACATTT
The DNA here is from genome assembly GCA_964455235.1 of uncultured Paludibacter sp. Classification (GTDB taxonomy): domain Bacteria; phylum Bacteroidota; class Bacteroidia; order Bacteroidales; family Paludibacteraceae; genus Paludibacter. The sequence continues at coordinate 33,284 of CAYVWK010000003.1, read as the reverse complement.
ACGCTCC
>CAYVWK010000003.1:19449-33177 GCA_964455235.1 uncultured Paludibacter sp. | reverse complement strand
AACCCTGATTATCTGAATCTTACTTTAACAGCAACACATGCTACATTTACGCTCCCAACTGATATCAAACCTGATTTAGAATTGGTATCATTGGCGTCTGTAGGTAATTTATATTACGATAAAATAGGGCGTTTTGCTGTTTCTCTTAAAAATAAAGGAGCAGAGCATCATTCCGAAATAGCAATATACATGGAGGATGTTACGAATCCTGATAATTATGAATTTATAAGTACCAAAATTGTTAATATTACCCAAGATGAAACGGTGGAATATGTTATAACAGATGTAGTCAGTGTTACAGCTGGTGAGTATAATTTATATGTGATGTCTGGGGAAAATAATGTACCAACAAGTACCAACCTTACTTTTTATAGTGTAGGTGATGGTGTGCCAGTTACTGTATATCCAACGCCAGTAGGTACACCCAATTTGACACTTCAATCACCCATCAGTTTCCCAAATAACAATGAGGTATTTACAGATGAAGCGGAACTCTCTGCTGTCATAAAAAACACAGGAGCATTTTTCGATGAGGATTTAATAGCATTTATTTTCCCAACAGGAGCAGGTACCTCACTTACTTACATTGGATATCAAACCTTATATATCGACCAAGATGAAACTACAAATCTTAAGTTTTCAGGTTCAATTGATTTAGAACCAGGAGATTATGCTATTGGTTTATATTATTGGGATGTAATCGATGCAGGATGGAAAAGAGTACAACCTACTACTTATTCATGGACTAATTTTACACTAAAGGAAAAGGTGGTAGATGGTGTAAATTCAATATATGGCAATTCTAATTTGAAGCTGTCGCCCGTACCTGTACAAGATGTGTTGACCATTCAATCTGAAGCGAATATCCAATCGGTTGAGCTTTATAATATGATGGGGCAAATGCTTCAAAACCAGTCAGTTGGCTTTGTTGCGAATACACAAATGAATACGTCTAATTTGGAGTCGGGTGTGTATATTCTGAAAGTGATGACTACTGAAGGAGTAGAATCGGGCAGTTTTATCAAGCATTAAAAATACAATACAATGAAAAAAATCTTATTGTCTATGCTGATAGTGAGTTCGCTATGGGCATGTAAAACATCTAAAACAAAGATGATAGAAAAGAACCAAACTGTGCCAGTTGCAGCAGTGCAAAAGGCTATTATCTACAAAACCTATAAAGATTTTAGTCAGCAGGTGCCCATCATCATGAATGAAACCAAAACGCAAATTGTGTCTTATCCTGCACCATCAGACCTACAACATGAGGGACGTTTAGCTTTGCCTACACCCTTGAAAGACGGTTATTTATTAGATAATCGAGGAATAGGTGCCAATGTGGTTTTTACAAAATATACTTATAAAGAATACGCTGAACTTGAAAATGCGCCTAGTTTAAGTGAATTAATGGCGAGTATTATCGAAAAACATCCTCTAGTAGTTCTTTATGATTGTGGTACAAGAAATCAGTATTCATCTATATCAGAATTAAATAAATTGATAGAAGATGGATTTCCTGGTTGTCAGAAAGCGATGATTAAATCCATGCAGGTGGAGTTGAAATTGTAGTAATAGTACTATTTCATGGATATAATAGGGGCAGTTCACTTGTGGGTTGTCCCTATGTTTTTGCTTGAATGCGCTTGAGTCCTGCTCGTTGTATAGCAGAATGTTTGAAAGTAGCTCTGAAGTCTTGCTCTGTCATCTGCTGCCAGTCGCGGCTAGTGAGATGAAAGACTGCCTGCTCTGCTTCTAGTTCTGGGTGCTGGTGGGGACTTGCAAAACGGACATTCCACGGACAGACATCATTGCAAATATCACAACCTGCTATCCATCCTGAAAGCTTGGATTTGAGGTCATCGGGTACCTCCGACTTTGTCTCTAGAGTAAGATAAGAGATGCATTTGCGCGCATCCAAACTTCTGCCGTTTAAGGCTTGAGTGGGACAGGCATCTATGCAGCGGGTGCAGGTACCGCACCGAAACGGAATTTGCTTGGCTGCTGGCTCAACATCCACATTCAGTAATAAAATCCCTATAAAAACATATGAGCCTAATTTGGGTGTAATCAGTTGAGTATGGCGACCTATCCACCCCAATCCCGCTCGCTCCGCCCAGCGTTTCTCTAAAATAGGAGCACTATCCACAAAGCTGTGCTGATGGTCTTTGGATACGCAATCTTCACCATATTCTTCTACCAAAATAGCCTCTAATTGGCGAAGTTTCTCCCTTAAAACATAGTGATAATCGACTTTGGAATAAGCATATTTTGCAATTTGAGGGATGTCTACATTTTGCTTCTGATGGGGGTAATGGTTCATCAGCACCACCACAACCGATTTGCAGCCTGGCACCAATACACGCGGGTCGGTGCGCTTATCGAAATTGCGCTCCAAATAAGCCATATCGCCATGCTGACCTTCATTCAGCCAGTTGCGCATAAAAATCGCATCTTCAGTTAAGGCATCGGCACGGGCTATACCGCAATCGTCGAAGCCTACTGCGAGGGCTGTATGGCGTATGAAATCATGCATTAAAGCCGCTTTTGTATCTCCTTCTCCAGTTCTTTGAAATCCATGTCGCGCGCAATAATATCTCCACTTTTATCGATTAAGAAATGGGTTGGGAGGGAGGTGATATTGTAAAGGCGTGCGTAAGAAGTATTTGCTCCGTTTTCATCACGTACTGAAATCCAAGGCAGATTTTCTACTGCATTTTGCCAGAAAAGTTTGTTGTTATCCAACGAAACTTGATAAATTGCAAAGCCTTTAGAGGCATATTTTTGATGCAATTCTCGCAATACAAAGGTATAAGCTATGCTTTCTTTCATCTCAAAATTGGAGAAATCTAACAAAATCATTTTACCAGCTAAGGACGATAATTTTTGCTCTTTTCCATCTTTGTCAGGCAATGCAATATCAATATAACCTACAGCTGCCTCTTCCATAAGCTGCTTCCAATCAGCTTGTTGCTGAGCTTGACGCTCTGCTTGAATAGCACCCATAACATAGTCGTACAGACTCTTAGAGCGTGCATAATTAGGCATGAAGGTGTTGTAAGCAGTCGCCACAGCAGCGCAATACGGACGATCCTCCTTGATATAAGGAGAGAAAATTTCAATATCATTGATTTTTTGGTAGATAGCGAAATAAGCAGCTGTGGAACGAGGGTTAGTCAAAATGATATGTCGGGCTGTATCTTTGTGCTGTTCAATCATGTCAATAATATCAGCTAAAAGTGCATCTTTCGTCTGCCCCTCTTCTGTTAGGTTTAAGTCCTTGATTTTTAGCTGAATAGCAGATGCGGAATTACGCAATCTTTGTATGTCACTATTGTTTAAACTAGGCTGAATACGATAATCCTTTGAGAAGTTTTCTTTAGAAGCTTGAATTTCAAGAGTTTCTGTTGAATCAACTCCAAAAACGATATACCTATTGGCTAATTTTAAGCGATAAAAATCAGGATATTCAGGTCGCTGATGTTTGAACTTAAAATCCCCATTTTTGTTTATCTTGATGGAATCTAAAACTGTTATTTTAGATAAACCACTATGTTCAAGGTAAATCATCTCACCTCCAGCTCCTTCGATATGACCTAAAACTTCAAATTTTTCGGTTAATTGACAAGAAACCAGTAGTACGATGGTTAATGCAAATACAATTTTTTTCATCTGTTTATATTTTATTTTTTACACTAAGGTCAGATGGAACACGCCATATAATCATTCTCTTGTGTGGCAAGAGTATATTGTCATGGCTGTTTCATATAGATATATTAATAAGTATGAACGCACAAAAATACATTTATTTTCAGCTTCATCAAAAAAAGCCTGATTTTTTAGCACCAATCCTTTTAGGTACCTTTGGCACATCAATTGAATATTTAGGACATCAGCCAAAGAAAACTTCCTAAGTTGTTGATTATTAGACTTTCCAATTGGCTATTTGTCCACAATAGATTTTGATTATTATTAATTCATGCCATATTGGCAGGAAAACTCATTATTATAAAATGAAAGAACAATTTGATAATTTATTTTCTGATGATTTAGTGGGTTCCACAGAGGTTTTTCCAATTATCTCTTTGGATGAGGGTTCGCATGATATAGAATTGGCAGAAGGATCGGTTTTACCCATCCTTTCGCTTCGAAACATGGTGCTATTTCCAGGTGTTTTATTGCCTGTAACGGTGGCACGACCAAAGTCATTGAAATTAGTACGACAAGCACATGAAAATGAAAAATTTATAGGGGTTTGCTCTCAAATAGATAGAAAATTAGAAGACCCTACGATTGATCAATTGCATAAAGTGGGTACGATAGCACGTGTTATTCGCATTTTGGAGATGCCTGATGGTACGACTACCGTGATTTTAGAAGGCAAGAAGCGTTTCATGTTGGGCGATTTGGTTACCAATCGACCTTATATGAAAGCACGTGTGCATCCTATGGAAGATATTGTACCTCAGGAAAGTAAGACTGATGGTGTGTTCCCAGCTTTGGTTTCGTCTATCAAAGATTTAGCTTCCAATATCATTTCTAATTCGGGTATGCTCCCTCCTGAAGCGACTTTTGCTATCCGCAATATTGAAAATCCAGTATTTCTCATCAATTATATCTGTGTGAATTTTAGTCTGCAACTGAAAGACAAGGTGCAGCTGATTGAGATGGATGATGTGTTGGAGCGTGGATATTATCTGCTCGATTTACTGAATAAAGAGGCGCAACTGCTTGAGTTAAAGATGACTATCCAGAATAAGGCGAAAGAAGGCATTGATCAACAGCAACGCGAGTATTTCCTTCAGCAGCAGATGAAAACCATCCAAAATGAGTTAGGTGGTGCATCTCCTGAGCAAGATATCGACGATTTTAAAAAGCGAGCAGAAGGTAAAAAATGGAGTGAGGCTGTTGCGAAGACTTTCGACAAAGAATTGAAAAGATTAGAGCGTACCAGTCAACATTCGCCTGATTATTCCATTCAACTAAATTATATTGAAACCCTCTTAGACCTTCCTTGGAATGAATATACAGAGGATAATTTTAATTTGAAAAATGCAATGAATGTGCTTGATGCTGACCACTTTGGAATGGAAAAAGTGAAAGACCGCATCATCGAGCATTTGGCAGTTTTGAAACTGAAAGGGGATATGAAATCGCCTATCATTTGCTTGTATGGTCCTCCAGGAGTAGGTAAAACCTCCCTTGGTAAATCCATAGCTAGTGCATTGAACCGCAAGTATTTGCGTGTTTCATTGGGTGGTTTACATGATGAAGCCGAGATTCGCGGTCACCGTCGCACTTACATAGGTGCCATGCCTGGTCGCATCATGCAAAATATTCTAAAAGCAGAATCGTCTAACCCTGTTTTTGTCCTGGATGAGATTGATAAAATCAATGCTAATTATAAGGGCGATCCTTCATCAGCCTTGTTAGAAGTACTTGACCCCGAGCAAAATACTACTTTCCATGATAATTATTTAGATGTAGATTTCGATCTTTCCAAGGTGATGTTTGTGGCAACTGCTAATAACCTCAACACCATTCCACGACCTCTATTAGACCGTATGGAACTGATAGAAGTAAGCGGCTATACCCAAGAGGAAAAAGCTGAAATTGCAAAAAGGCATCTTATCCCTAAGGAATTAGAAAATCATGGTTTGAATAAATCGCAAGTGAAATTTTCCAAAGAGATTATCGATACCTTGATTGAATCCTATACGAGGGAGTCAGGCGTCCGTTCTTTGAATAGGGTGATAGCGTCGGTGATGCGTAAAATTGCAAAACAAGTTGCCATCGAGGATGATTATAATATCAAAGTGACGAAAGATGATTTGAAAAACTATCTGGGTGCACCAAAATACACCAAAGAAAAGTATCAAGGCAATGATTATACGGGGGTTGTAACAGGTTTAGCGTGGACGCAGGTAGGAGGTGAAATACTCTATATTGAATCGAGTTTAAGTAAAAGCAAGGCTCCTAAGCTCACGCTTACTGGTAATTTAGGTGATGTGATGAAGGAATCTGCTATGCTTGCTTTGGAATATATCAAATCACACGCATCGGATTTAAAAATAGACCCTGTTATGTTTGATGAGATGAATGTGCATGTTCACGTACCTGAGGGTGCTATTCCTAAGGATGGTCCTTCAGCTGGTGTTACTATGGTAACTGCCTTGGCATCAGCGTTTACTAAGCGAAAAGTGCGTAAGAATGTAGCCATGACAGGTGAGGTAACGCTTCGTGGAAAAGTGCTTCCTGTGGGAGGAATCAAAGAGAAAATTTTAGCTGCCAAAAGAGCTGGCATCACGGATATTATTTTATGTGCTGATAATCAGAAGGATGTTGATGAAATCAAAGCTGATTACCTGAAAGGATTGAAATTCCATTACGTAACCGACATCATGGAAGTATTGGAATTTGCTCTTCTTAAATCCTAATTTTATATGAGTCTTGATTTCAAATGAATAAAAAATCTGATAAAACTGTTAGTATACAGCAGGTTACAGCATACAGCATATTGTTTAGTATTAGCATCTCGCACTTTCTGAATGATATGCTGCAATCTTTGATACCCGCTATTTACCCTATTTTAAAAAGTGATTTTAGTTTGAGTTTTGCTCAAATCGGCCTGATTCAGCTGGTGTTTCAGCTTTCTGCAAGTATTTTTCAACCTGTAGTAGGGTATGTTACAGATAAACGACCACAACCATTTTCCTTGGCTGCAGGTATGTCCATTACTTTAATAGGTTTGATATCCATCGCTTTTGCAAATAGCTATCCTGCCATATTAGTTTCTGTAGCGCTGATAGGCACAGGCTCTTCTGTCTTCCATCCTGAATCTTCTAAAATTGCCTTTATGGCTTCTGGCGGAAAACGTGGGTTGGCGCAGTCTATATTTCAGGTAGGCGGTAATGCTGGTACTGCCCTCGGACCATTATTAGCAGCATTGGTCATTGTGAAATATGGCCGTGGACATGCGGTTTACTTCACTGTTTTTGCACTGATAGCCATTGCGGTGCTGCTGTATGTTGGTAAATGGGCAAAAGGTTATTTGCAACAAGTCAAACGTGAACAACGCGTTGCCACCCAAGAATATCACGCTAAATTATCGAAAAAACAAGTGTATTCCGCAGTTGGTATTTTATTGATACTGATATTCTCCAAGTATTTCTACCTTGCCAGTATCAGTTCCTATTATACCTTCTTCTTGATAGAAAAGTTTGAAGTCACGGTGCAACAATCACAGTTTCTGCTATTTATCTTCTTGTTTTCCTCTGCCTTAGGTACCTTCTTTGGCGGTCCTTTAGGTGATAAATTCGGTAGAAAATACGTGATTTGGTTCTCTATACTGGGAGTAGCTCCTTTTGCACTTGCCTTGCCTTATGTAGGTTTAACGGCAACAGCTATCCTAAGTTTCTTCATAGGTTTTATCCTATCCTCAGCTTTCCCATCCATATTGGTATATGCCCAAGAATTGATGCCAGGGAAAATTGGTATGATATCGGGTTTGTTTTTCGGACTCGCTTTTGGTATGGGTGGTTTAGCCTCTGCTCTTTTAGGTCTGTTAGCAGATGTAACGGATATCTATTTTGTATATCATATCTGTGCTTTCTTACCATTGATAGGATTGATTGCATGGAAATTACCTAATTTAAGAGAGTTATCTCGCTCATAATCAGGCAGAAAATAAGAGTCTCTAATGACTTATCTCTAAAATGAATTAGAAGTAGTTAGCTGAAATTTTGGCTGACTACTTATTTTTTTGTACTTTTGTTGATTATACTATGCGAAAAACCTTGAAAATCACTTCTTTGACGTAGCAGTATTTTTTAATACACCCGCTTTCCTTTACATTATTATTGGAGCTAAATTAGTGCAGTAAGTCCTTGTGTGACTGCTGTTTCTAACTTGATGACGACTCTTTCTGCTGAAAGAATTGCTCATGTTATTGTGCTATATGCCCATATCTCATCAGTGAGGTATTGTCAATATGGATATTATCAATCAAAAAAATATTATGAATTTAATTAAAAAGATTTTTCTCGTTAGTGTTAGTTTATTTGTCGTGTCAAATGTTATATTGATGGCTGATGATGCGCCTAAAGTCAATGTAGGTGGAGCTTTACGCTTCAATTATAATTATTCTGATTGGATACAGCAAAGTAAAAATAACTTGGGTCAGTTTGGGTATGATGTGTTTAGATTGAACGCTAATGCATCTTACAAGAAATTAGTTTTAAATGCTGAATATCGTTTTTATGCGACAACTTCGGGCGGTGCTATGCTGAAGCATGGCTGGATAGCTTATAATTTCAATCCCGAGCATCAACTACAAGTGGGTTTGAATACCGTTCCTTTTGGTATTTTACCCTATAACTCCAATAACTGGTTTTTCAATATCAACTATTATATTGGTTTAGAGGATGATGCAGATATGGGTTTGAAATATTCTTTCAGAAATAAAAACTGGGATTTGGATGCCGCTTTCTATAAAAACTCAGATGTGCTCGCTTTTCATTCTGATGCTGGTATTTCTGCTTCTCGTTACGGATATGATATTGCAGGCAGAAATAAGGAAATCAATCAGGGGAATTTACGAATAGCTTATAAATTGGATGGCTTTACCAAGCATGAGTTTGGTGCATCAGGACAACTAGGTGGAGTTTATAATATTGATACAGAAGAGACTGCTTTGCGTACAGCCTTTGCATTTCATTATGTTTTCAACTTAGGCAATTTGAATTTGAAAACTCAATATACCTATTATGATATAGGACATCGGAATGCGGCGACAGTTCAGAGTGGAGGAATAGCGATTCCAAATCCAGATGCAAATGCCGATTGGATAGAAATGGCGGCGTATGGTGCGAATTATAATGTAGCACGTCAAGCTCAAACTTATACTGTTGGTTTAGCGTATAAACTGCCTATTCAAGGGGAGATTATAGATGCCATAACCATTTACAACGACTGGGGGATGATAGATAAACGTAAAGCTTCTTATGTGAATAGTTATCAAAATGTGACTGGAATTATGCTAAGCATGGGGCCTATTTATGCTTATTTAGACTATGCAATGGGTAAAAATCATGCTTGGTTAGGCAATGAATGGACGAATGCATTTGCTACAGGAGGTAATAATGCATGGAGTGCGCGTACCAACTTGAATATTGGCTATTATTTTTAATGATGGAATGTCAATCAAATTGTTGTATCATAGAGTATTACATGAATGTATAAAGGATTTTTAAAATAAAATGAGTAAAATTGAAATAAAAGACTTGTATCTTGTCTTTGGAAAAGAGAAGTCGCAAGCCCTAAAAAGGCTAAAAGCTGGTAAAAGTAAAGCGGATATTTTACAATCTACTGCATGTACTATTGCAGTTCAAAATGCCAATTTATCCATAGAGGAAGGTGAAATTTTTGTGGTTATGGGTCTGTCAGGAAGTGGAAAATCTTCTTTGTTGAGATGCATCAATAAATTAGTGAAACCAACTCAAGGTCAGGTACTTATCAATGGAGTTGATATTGTTAAAGCTAATGAGAAAAAATTACAAGAAATTCGCCGTAAGGAATTAGCTATGGTTTTCCAACATTTTGGATTACTACCACATCGAACAGTCCTCAGTAATATTGCTTTTGGTTTGGAGCTGCAAGGTGTAGAAAAGGAAAAACGCCATGACAAGGCTCTTAAAAGTATGGAGTTAGTTGGATTGGAAGGCTACGAAGACATGATGGTGAGCGAGTTGTCGGGAGGTATGCAACAGCGTGTAGGTTTGGCACGTGCACTTGCTAACGATCCTGAGGTGTTGTTGATGGATGAGGCATTTTCAGCTTTAGACCCATTAATTCGTGTGCAGATGCAAGATGAGCTATTGGCTATTCAGAAAAAAATGAAGAAGACCATTGTATTTATCACTCATGACCTAAATGAAGCTATCAAATTGGGGAACAGGATTGCCATTATGAAAGATGGTGAAATTGTACAAGTTGGAACGCCAGAGGAGATACTAACCAATCCTGCAGATGATTATGTGGATAGCTTTGTAGAAAGTGTAGACAGAAGCAAAATTGTGTCAGCATCATCTATCATGCTCGAAAAACCGATAGTTGTGAAGTTCCCTAAAGAGGGTACGGCCATCACTCTGCGTAAGATGCGGTCGAATAAACTCAATACACTACCTGTCGTCAATCAAGAACAAGAATTGATGGGACAAGTTAGAATAAGAGATATAGTGCGCTTGAGAAATAGCAATATTAGTAGTGTCGAAACAGCCATTAAATCTGATAATCTAACAGTAGATAAGAATGCTATTTTAGAAGATATTTTGCCTCTTCTAACAAAAACAAACTCGCCGATTTGTGTTACCGATGAACATAATAAGCTGTTAGGACTGATACCGCTGAATTGGTTGGTAGTTGAAATGACAGGTAAAGAGGAAAACGAAATAGAAGAAATAATTCAAAACTCACAGATATGATTAATATAGGACAATATATAGAAATGGCCATCAATTGGCTGTTAGCTAATTTTTCGCAGTTTTTCGACTCACTGAATGTCGGAGTTGGAGGGTTTATTCATGGTTTACAGTTTTTATTATCCTTGATTCCCTTTTATATACTTATTCTATTGATAGCAGTATTAGCTTGGTTTAAAGCTGGTAAGGGCATGACAATATTCACCGTCTTAGGTTTGTTACTTATTTACTTTATGGGCTATTGGGCTGAAACTTTAGATACATTAGCCCTAGTGCTTTCATCCACATTAATTGCTTTGTTGATGGGGATTCCTTTAGGTATTTGGGCTGGAAATAATGATAAGGTTGAAACGTTTTTACGTCCTGTTTTAGATCTTATGCAGACCATGCCTGCTTTTGTGTACCTGATACCAGCTGTGCTGTTTTTTGGATTGGGAGCTGTTCCTGGTGCTTTTGCGACTGTGATATTCGCTATGCCTCCTGTTATTCGCTTGACGAGTTTGGGTATCCGACAAGTCCCTAAAGATATAGTAGAAGCTGGTAGAGCCTTTGGTGCAACACGCAATCAACTTCTATTCAAAATTCAACTTCCTTTGGCTTTGCCAACTATGCTAACGGGTGTAAACCAGACAATTATGCTGTCTCTTTCGATGGTGGTTATTGCTGCCATGATTGCGGCTGGTGGCTTAGGAGAGGTGGTCTTAAAAGGGATTACACAGATGCAAATTGGAACTGGATTCGAAGGTGGTATTGCCGTAGTGATACTTGCTATTATTCTAGATAGGATTACGCAAGGGATGACTAAGTCTAAAAATAAGTAGTAAAATTCTAAATAAGGTAAAATATTTATATATTTGCAATTGATAAATTAAAAGAAAAAAATTATGAAAACAATTAAAAACAGTTTGTGGACTTTAATTATAGTGCTTGTTTTAGGTGCTTGTAATGCCAGAAAAGACAATAACATTAATTTAATCTATGTGAATTGGGCTGAAGGTATTGCTATGACCAATGTAGCCAAAGTGGTACTAGAAGAAAACGGTTATGTAGTTAATTTGATGAATGCTGACGTAGCTCCTATATTTGCCTCATTATCAAGGGGTAGTGCTGATGTCTTCATGGATGTTTGGTTACCTGTAACCCACCATGATTATATGCAACAATACGAAGCTTCCTTAGAAGTACTAGGTGAAAATTTTGATGATGCTAAAATCGGTTTAGTAGTGCCCTCTTATGTGACCATCAATTCAATAGAGGAATTGAATGCTAATAAAGATAAGTTTGATGGCGAAATTATAGGTATTGATGCTGGAGCCGGTATTATGAAGGCTACTGAAAAGGCAATAGGGGAGTATAGTCTAGACTTCAAACTTATGACTTCAAGTGAGGCTGCTATGACGGCTATATTGAAGAAAAATATTGATAGTGGAAAATGGGTTGTTGTAACAGGTTGGACTCCACATTGGATGTTCTCACGCTTTGACCTTAAGATGTTGACTGATTCAAAAAAGATATATGGAGATGCAGAATTGATTAAAACAGTTGCACGCAAGGGTTTCACACAAGATCAGCCCTATGTAGCAGAGTTTTTTCAAAATATTAGCTTCAGCTCAGAAGAGATTAGCTCTCTTATGGCTATTATTGAAGAGTTCGGCAATGAATATCAAGGAGCTAAAGAATGGGTGAAAGAGAATGAGGGTCTTGTAAACTCTTGGTTACCTGAGAAGTAATAATGATATGCCTATGGAAAATATTGTAGAACAAACACAATCTTCAGCATTTGCGGTAACACGTCAAATGGCTGAAATACTAGCTAATTGGGGTGTTTCTGATGAATCGGTAACTGTGTTCTTAATGATTATTCAGCTCGTAATTGTCCTTACTCTCACGTTATTAATCCAATGGGGTGTTAGAAAGTTACTTGCTTTTGTTTTGAAATTGATAGGGAAAAAGCAAAAAATGAAAATTGCTAATGAGCTGTTAATGAATAAGTTTCCAGCATATTTAGCACTTTTTGCTCCCATGTCATGGCTATTGAATACCGTACCTATTGTGTTTGAAGGATTTCCATCTGTTGAGTCTTTTATCCTGAAAGCACTGCAGTTGTTTGTAGTTTTTATTCTCTATTCCATGGTAATATCTATTATCAAATCGGTGGTTAATCATCTACAAACCTTTGATAAATACGGAGATAAACCTATCGAAAGTTACTTTCAAGTAGTGAAAATCCTTGTGGCTATTTTTGCCATTGCTGCCTTCTTTGCCATCCTAACAAATAGTTCTCTTAAAACATTTTTTGGAACTATGGGCGCCGCATCTGCTATTATGATGTTGGTCTTCAAAGATACTATTTTAGGTTTTGTCGCTAGTGTGCAGGTCACTACCAATGATATGGTGCGTAAAGGCGATTGGATTACTATGCCTAAATACAATGCGGATGGAGATGTTATCCAAATAACATTGAACACGGTGAAGGTCGTAAATTTCGATAAAACCATCATCACCATACCTACTTATGCTCTGATTTCAGACTCTTTTCAAAACTGGAGAGGTATGCGTAATGTGGATTCTAGGCGAATTAAACGCTCTATCTTTATCAAACAATCATCTATTAGATTCATAAAAAGAGATGAGTTTCCACGCTTCTTAGCTATTCAACGTTTAGAAAGCTATATGCTTGATCGTCAAAATGTTATTGATAAACATAATGAGGAAATAGGTGCGGATACATCCATTTCTATCAATGGAAGAAACCTGACAAATATTGGTTTATTTAGGAAATATACAGAATTATACCTACGATCACACCCCAATGTGAGACAAAATATGACTTTAATGGTCAGGCAGTTAGCTCCAACATCTCAAGGTTTACCTTTAGAGATTTATTGTTTTGCCAATACGTCCAATTGGGTGAAATATGAAAATACCATGTCTGATATTTTTGATCATCTGATAGCTGCGACTTCGTTTTTTGATTTAATTATCTTTGAAGAAAATTCAAGTAATGATAAAAGAATTATTGTTTTGGAAAATGCTGAAAGCAAATCGTAAAATGTGATTTTTTTACCTTTTGCACGATGCAAAACTACAATTTTGTATATTTGCATCCTTTTATATTGAAAATTATGGCTTGGAACATAGTATTATTACGTCTTTTTTTAGCTGCTTTTTTTGGTGCGCTTATCGGTTTAGAGCGCGAAAGAAAAGAGTGGGTTGCTGGGCTGAGAACGCACATGATGGTGAGTGTGGGATC
>CAYVWK010000003.1:0-19349 GCA_964455235.1 uncultured Paludibacter sp. | reverse complement strand
AAAGAAAAGAGTGGGTTGCTGGGCTGAGAACGCACATGATGGTGAGTGTGGGATCCCAATCTTATCGAAGTTTCAGTAGATTAAAAAAGCCTGTAGTTGTAGTACAGGCTTTATTATTATAGCGTGATAATCTTATCAAAACTTAGAATGGTAGCGGACTATCATCATCTTCTTCTGAGCTTAAAGATGGAGCTGCAGGCTGAGGTTCACTGCTAGCTGGAGGTGGTGGTGGCACATCTGCAGACTGAGAATCACCCCTTCTACCTAATAGCTCTATGCTATCAGCAACTATCTCAGTTGTGTATCGTTTGATACCATCCTTTTCCCATGAACGAGTTTGTAATTTTCCTTCAACATAAATTTGAGTACCTTTTCTGATATACTTTTCAGCTATATCAGCCAAACCTCTCCATGCCACAATATTGTGCCATTCTGTGCGATCTGGAACTACTGTACCATTTTGCATGGTGAATCCTCTCTCTGTGGTAGCTAAAGAGAAATTGGCTACTGATACGTTTTTGTCGATATAACGTACCTCGGGGTCTTTACCCACATTTCCTAATAAAATTACTTTGTTTACAGACATAATTCTTTGTTTTTTTAGGTTGATAATTAATAAAAATTCGATGCAAATTTAAGCTCTTTATTAATCCTATGCAACCTAATGTATATTAATTGATTATTGATATGCGTTATTTTTACCTTTTGCTTAGTTTTTATCTTTTGCTGCTACTGTTTCTATCTCAACTAAAGCTCCCAAAGGTAAGGATTTTACTGCAAAAGCAGCTCGTGCAGGATAAGCTGATTGAAAATACTGCGCATAAACCTCATTCATAGCGGCAAAATCATCTATATTGGCTAAATATACCCTGTTTTTTACAATATCATCCATAGTATACTCCGCTTCTTCTAAAATAGCGTGTATGTTTTCAAAAACTTGATGGGTTTGACCTTTGATGTCTTCACTTTCAATTTTCCCTGTTGAAGGATTCAATGGTAACTGCCCTGAAATATAGAGTGTACCATTAATTTCAACTGCTTGGCTATAAGGTCCGACTGCCGCAGGAGCCTTGCTTGTGGAGATTATACGTTTCATTTTTGTAGTGATATACTTTACTTAGCAAAAGTAGTATTTTTTTTTTATCTTTGCACTCCGATTTTAGTTAATATTGATTGATCTTATAAGTTGTTGAAATATAGGCATATAAGATGAATTTACAAATAGATAATTTTTTAAGATGGAGCTAGCAAGCAAATACAATCCCAATGAGATTGAGTCGAAATGGTATCAGTATTGGTTAGAAAATAACTTCTTTTCCTCTACCCCTGATGAGCGTGAACCTTATACTATTGTAATTCCCCCTCCTAATGTGACAGGCGTTTTGCACATGGGACATATGTTGAATAATACGATTCAGGATGTCTTGGTGCGCCGTGCTCGCATGAAAGGTAAAAACGCTTTGTGGGTTCCTGGTACCGACCATGCTTCTATTGCTACAGAGGCAAAAGTTGTTGCTAAATTAGCAGAAGAAGGTATCAAAAAAACAGACTTATCGCGTGAGGAGTTTTTGGAACATGCTTGGGATTGGACACATAAACATGGCGGAATCATCCTTGAACAGCTCAAAAAACTAGGTGCTTCCTGCGATTGGAGTCGTACTGCCTTCACCATGGACGAAATACGCTCTGAAAGTGTGTTGAAAGTTTTTGTAGATTTATATGAGAAGGGCTTGATTTACAGAGGTGTACGTATGGTCAACTGGGATCCAAAAGCACTTACTGCTCTATCTGATGAAGAGGTGATTCACAAGGAAGTAAATGGTAAATTGTACTATTTGCGCTATCAAATTGAAGGGGAAGATGGGTATGCGGTTGTTGCTACCACGCGCCCTGAAACGATTTTGGGCGACACCGCCATGTGTATCAATCCAAACGACCCTAAAAATCAACATCTGAAAGGAAAGAATGTATTAGTGCCTTTGATTAATCGATCCATTCCAGTGATTGAAGATGAATATGTGGATGTGGAATTTGGTACGGGTTGTCTGAAAGTTACTCCAGCACATGATGTAAACGACTACGTGTTAGGCGAAAAATACAATCTTCCTACCATCGATATATTCAATGATAATGGTACGCTGAATGAGCATGGCGCTATGTATGAAGGCATGGATCGCTTCGATGTGCGCGTTAAAATTGAAAAAGATTTAGAAGCTGCTGGTTTGTTGGAGAAAATCGAGGCATACACTAATAAAGTTGGTTATTCCGAACGAACAGATGTGGTAATCGAACCTAAATTGTCTATGCAATGGTTTTTGAAGATGGAAGAGCTTGCTCAACCTGCTTTGAAAGCGGTTATGGATGATGATATTAAGCTATATCCTGCTAAATTTAAAAACACCTACCGCCATTGGATGGAAAATGTGAAAGACTGGTGTATTTCTCGTCAACTTTGGTGGGGACACCGCATTCCTGCTTGGTTTCTTCCACAGGGTGGATATGTAGTGGCGCTTACCCAAGAGGAAGCGTACGAAAAAGCTAAGCAAAAGGTTAACTATCCTATAGAAATAGCTGATTTAAAGCAAGATGAAGATTGTTTAGATACTTGGTTCTCTTCTTGGTTGTGGCCAATTTCTGTGTTTGATGGTATCAATAATCCTGAAAATGAGGAGATTAAATATTACTATCCTACCAATGATTTGGTGACTGCTCCTGAAATCCTATTTTTCTGGGTAGCAAGGATGATTATCGCAGGTTATGAATATGAAGGAGAAAAACCTTTTGAAAATGTGTATCTAACTGGTATTGTGCGTGATAAGTTAGGACGAAAAATGTCGAAATCACTAGGTAATTCACCTGACCCATTGGATTTAATTGCACTATTTGGTGCGGATGCTGTGCGTTTGGGTATGCTCTTTACCTCTCCTGCTGGTAATGATTTACCGTATGATGATTCATTGTGCGAACAAGGCCGTAACTTCAACAATAAGATATGGAATGCTTTCCGTCTTGTAAAAGGCTGGGAGGTGCAAGATATTCCTCAATCGGAAGCTGCAGCAGTAGCTGTGAAATGGTTCGAGGCGCAGTTAGCTCAAACCTTAACAGAAATTGATGATTTGTTCTCCAAATATCGTATATCAGAAGCTTTGATGGTTGTTTATAAACTGTTTTGGGATGAGTTTTCTTCATGGTATTTAGAAATGATTAAACCTGCTTATCAACAGCCAATTGATGCTAAAACTTATGCAGAAACCCTTCAGTTTTTTGATGTACTGCTGAAAGTACTACATCCTTTTATGCCTTTCATTACAGAAGAATTATGGCAAGCTTTGGAAGAGCGCCAAGCTGGTGAAAGTATTATGATGACACTTCTTCCTGATATTCAAAATGCAAATCAAACGTTGATTAATGATTTTGAAAAAGTGAAAGAAGTCATTGCGGGAGTTAGAACTATTCGTCTTCAAAAGAATATCCTTAATAAAGATGTGCTTGAGCTACAGATTGTAGGAGAACATAAGTCTGAGTTTGATGCGATAATTGCTAAATTATGTAATCTGTCTTCCATAGAAACAGTTCATGAGATGACAGCAGGCTCCATTTCTTTCTTAGTTGGTACAACAGAATATGCTATTCCTATGCATGACCTCATCAATATAGAAGAAGAGATAGAGAAGATGGAAAAAGAGGTAGTATATTTGGAAGGCTTTTTAAATTCAGTAATGAAAAAGCTTGGTAATGAGCGGTTTGTAGCGAATGCTAAGCCTGAAGTTGTGGAAGCCGAGCGTAAGAAAAAAGCCGATGCTGAAAGTAAAATCGCATCATTACAAGAGGCTATTATATCGCTCCAAAAGTAAAATTTACGTTTTGCGTACTTGATATGACAGATAAATTATGGACAAGAAATTTCCTAAGTGCAAGCATAGGAAATTTTTTGTTGTTTTTTGCTTTTTATTTATTAATCCCGATTTTTCCTCTTTATCTGATAGATACTTTTGAGGCAAGCAAATCGGCAGTGGGATTAGTGTTGTCAGCTTATACATTGGCTGCTCTACTTATCCGACCTATGTCTGGGTTTTTGCTGGATATGTTTCCACGTAAACCGCAATATTTACTTGCTTTTTTCTTGTTTGTAATTACATTTATTTCCTATCCTTTGGTTGCAAGCCTTAATTTATTCCTGTTGTTTAGAATATTGCATGGTTTTTCCTTTGGATATGTCACCACAGCCAGCAATAGTTTGGTAGTTGATATTCTTCCATCATCCCGTAGAGGAGAGGGTTTGGGCTATTTTGGTGTAGCTAATAATATGGCGATGGTAGTAGGCCCTATGATTAGTTTATTTATGTACGAAAAGGGCTTAGGGTATAATATGATTTTCATGATTTCGATCATCTCTGGACTGTTGGGTTTTATTTTTGCGATGTCAATTCGTATGAAAAAACCTTTCGTTCCTAATCCTAAACAGGCTCTCAGCCTCGATAGATTCTTCTTATTTAAAGGCTTTAAGGCTGGTATTACATTCTTGCTGACAGGTATTCCTTATGGTATGATGATGACTTATCTGGCCATTTATGCAGCTGAACTTAATATAACAATAGGTACAGGTATTTTCTTTAGTTTATTTGCCGTAGGTTTGATTACTTCACGCATGTTATCTGGAAAAATGGTGGATAGAGGTAAGTTGACCAATGCGATTCAAATTGGCTTGATTATCAGTGCCTCAGGTATGCTTTTACTAGCTTCACTACAAAGAATTAGTGATTATAGTCATGTAGCAGTTTTGATTTTATTCTTTACACTCCCAGTAATTTTAGGTTTGGGATATGGCCTATTATTCCCTGCTTATAACACTTTGTTTGTGAATTTAGCACCTAACAACCGACGAGCGACAGCCAGCTCAACTTTTATGACTAGTTGGGATATTGGTGTGGGCTTGGGATTGATTCTCGGCGGTAGATTTGCAGACTCAGAAGGGGGCTTGTCTTTAGCGTATATGGTTGGTGCTCTGCTGATTGCCTTTTCATATGTTTACTTCGTCAAATCAGCAGGTCCACATTTTTTACGTAATAAATTGCGATAATTAGAGTTTGAGAATATCAGGGTGACTGAAATCTCTACCTGTCCAAGTTTCATGTTTTCTATCATTATACAGAGTTACAGCTTGCACAAACTCACTGATTTTATTATGCTGATTTTCAAAAGCATTACCAATTACTACCAAATCAGCTCCTGCATCGAAAGCTCCTTCCATGTCTGCAACTGTTCTGATTCCACCTCCAACAATCAAAGGTGTGGTAATGGTTTTCTTCAAAGTCGTGATTGTTTCTGTTGAAATGGGATTAATGGCTCCACTGCCAGCTTCCAAATACGTAACGCTCAAACCCAATAGTTCGCCAGCAATCGCTGTTGATTTAATAAGTTCAATTTTGTCAGCAGGGATAGGGCGTGTGTTACTTACATATTCTACACAACTTACTTTACCACCATCAATCAACATATAGGCAGTAGGAATCACCTCTACAGCTGATTCTTGTATCTGTTTGGCTGATTTTACATGTTGTCCAATTAAATAATCAGGATTTCTCCCTGAAATTAAAGACAGATAAAGTACAGCATCAGCTCTGCTTGAGAATTGAGAAACATCACCTGGAAATAAAATAATGGTGGTGTCTAACTCGTCTTGCAGTAATTCAATCATATTGTCTATAGATTTTACTGCATGGCTACCTCCAATAAAGATATAGTCAGGTGTGGACGACTTAAGCGTTGCAACTAAGGATGCAAAATGCCTTCCATAGCACTTTTCTGGATCAATTAACACAGCTAACATTTTTTTGTTCAAATCTTTGTTTAGCTGAATCTTACGTAAAATATGATTTGTTCTCATATAACTATAAATTTAATTTTTTATCAACAACAATAGCCAGCGTGTATATCTCATTTTGCAAATACCTGAGCGTGTAAATTCTTGATCCATACGTGTATAGAACAAACAAGTCGCCCGAATCGTTCATTTGAAAAGGTAGAATTTCAAAACTTTCTGCAAAATCAACAGCTTTTTTACCGATAATCTTATATAATGCTTCTTTGGTTGACCAAGCGATTTCCATTTTAGAAATATCGCCTTGCATATACGACAATTCCCTTTGATTTAAGAATCGCGCTGCAATATTACTAATTTTTTTGGTTCTAAGCTCTAAATCAATGCCTACAAAATAATTTTTGTGTGCAATTACAGATACATAATTCCTGCTATGTGTGATACTTATCTGTGCAGATTGATCTTTTAAATGTGGTTTTTGATGTTCATCATATAAGACTTGAACTTCGTGTTCTAGTAGTTGATTGAGCAAAATTCTAGCAGAAAGGAATTCCTTTTTTCTTTTTTCAAGATGAATGTTTTGATATTCTTTGACATAAACTTCAAAATTACTAAGTTGAGACTGAAGGTCTTCAACCTCTTCATCCATCATGCCAATTAAAATTTTGGCACCTCTATAATGTAATTCCTCAGTTTTCATTTCCACCTAAAACTTTGCATCAAACGTCGCACATCCTTTTTAATGTAATCAGCCATAGGCGCAATCGAATCTTTATTGGGTGTATGATTGAAATAAACCGCCCCAACAAAAAAGTGGTGCAGACTATCGGTCAGTGTGAATTGTGCTACCGATGCTGCATTGCCTTTCAAATCATAATAAATCCCATAAGTCTGATTATCAGGGTTTAAAAAAACCTCCTCTACGATGTCATCCGCTTTTATCAAATGCTTATATACAGAACGATGTGTGTCTTCAGAAAGTTGATATAAGTTATTTTCAATTGGCTTATAACTGCAATGAATTTCCACATTCAAATCGGGATACACAATATCTATCCAGTATTTTTCTTGCTTCCCTTCCAATATAATCAATTCAGCATATTGTGATATTTCAAATTGATATGGAAGTTTATTTGTAGAAGCACGGTATTGATGTTCTGGTAAATCTACCCTAAAATAGCCATAGGGCTTGGGTGTGTAATGCTCTTTACAACCTATATTGATGAATATGAAAGATAGATATAAGTAAAAATAAATCAACACTTTAAGCACCTGCCTCATTTTCCTCCTCTTTAATTTGTAGTTTTATTTTTTTAATCCGTTTATTATCTACAGAAAGAATTTGAAATAGATAATTCCCATACTCTATGGTTGTATCCTTTTTGGGAATTTCACCTGTGATTTCGAGTATCATGCCTGCAAGCGTTTCAACCTCATCGGTCACTTTGGTAAAATCTGATTCCGAAATTTCTTCAATTTTGAAGAAGTCATTCAGCTGCATTTTAGCTTCAAAAATAAAGGTATGCTCATCAATTTTGGTGTAAAGTACTTCCTCTTCATCGTATTCATCACTAATTTCTCCCACAATTTCTTCAATAATATCTTCTAAAGTAACTAAACCCGATGTCCCTCCATATTCATCAACAACGATGGCAACATGCACTTTATTTTGCTGAAATTCACTCAGTAAATCGTCAATCATCTTTGTATCAGGTACATAATATGCTTGTCGAATTAAGGTCTGCCAACGAAAACTATCAGGTTTATCCAAATGTGGGAGCAAATCTTTGCTATACAACACACCTTTTATGTTATCGTGCGACCCCGAATAAACAGGAATACGCGAATAACCTGAGCTGGTAATGGTTTCAAGTAAATTTTTATAACTTGTTTTGATGTCAACATCTACTATATCGACACGAGCAGTCATAATATCAACCACCTGAATATTCCCAAATTTGATGATACCTTCTAGAATTTCGGTATCTTCTTCATCCTCTCCAGATGTCAGTTCTAAAGCATGGGAAAGCTCATCAATAGAGATATTGGGCTTATTACGCTTAGTTAATTTTTTATTGATGGATGAGGTTGAATTGACTAATAAAAAAATAATAGGCTTAAAGAAATACAATAAAAACCGTAAAAGAGGTGCAGTAAATGTCGCTACTTTTTTACCTTCTTGAGAGGCTAAAACCTTAGGGAGAATTTCACCAAAAAGAAGTAATAAGAAGGTAATAATGATGGTTTTGAAGATAAAGCCCAGAATAGGCATAGCTTCAAAATTGATTAAATTATTAGTTACCATCGTTAGTATCAGAATGATAGCTACATTTACAAAGTTATTTCCTATCAAAATAGCTGCTAATAGTTTCTGCGGACTTTTCAATAGTTTGAGTATGTCTTTATCAACTTTACTATCACTTTGCTCTAATTCGTCTATCGCTTGTGGATTGAAAGAAAAGTATGACACTTCTGAAGCGGAAATCAGACCAGATACTACAAGGAGTAACATGCTAATTATTAACGAGATAACATCCCCTATAGAAATTGGGTTGAAACTGATATATAAAAGATAAGTTGTGAATTTCACTATTTTTTAATTGATATTGGTTTTGCAAAAATAGATATTTTTCGTGAGTTTGAGACTATTTTTCAACATAATATCGTATATTTGTGGTGTATTTGAAGATAAACCCTCCTAAAAAACTATGTAATATGGAAGACAAACTAGTAACACTTGCCATTCGTACATATCAAAGAGCTCAAATGATAAAAGCGGTGCTTCAGGAAGAAGGCATCGAAACACAAATTCATAACCTGAATTTGGAACATCCCGAAATGGCTGTAGGTGTGCGTGTTCGTATCAAAGAGAGCGATCTTCCACGCGCCTTACGCTTGGTGGAAGATATGGAAAAAGCTTGGGAAGATGAGAAACCAATTAAGAAAAAGCACCAGGTTTTAATTCCTTTAGACTTTGCAGATCATGTTCCTAACACCATTGATTTTGGTTTTAAAATGGCTGAAAATATTAATGCTGAAGTGGTGCTTTTATACGTGTATTTTAGTCCAGCTTTTACTATTTCTACTAATAATGAAGTTAGTACGTATAGCTTGAATGACAGTGAATTGCTTCGACGCATCATTCTTACCGCCAATGCGGATGTCGAAAATATGACTAATCAAATCAACAAAAGAATCCAACAAAATGAATTGCCTAAAATCAAATTCAAATTTGAATTAAAAGAAGGTGTTCCTGAAGATCAAATTTTAGATTTTTGCAAGAAAAATAAGCCTGATGTTGTGGTAATGGGTTCCAAAGGGAAGAAAGTTTCCAACGAACTTTTAGGCAGTGTAACAGCTGAAGTCATGGAAGCATCTCGTACACCTATCTTTGCTATCCCAGTGCAGATGAAAGATCAAGCTTTTACAGATTTAAAGAAAATAGCTTTTATTACCAATTTTGATCAGCAAGATTTGTTGGCCGTAGATAAAGTTATTTCTACCTTTAATAATCCTAATATGGAACTGTGTTTCATCCATGCTTCTGATCAAAGGCAGGTATGGGATGAAATAGTGCTTTCTGGTATAAAAACCTATTTTACAAATCATTACCCTCAGGTGAAAACCAATTATGAAATGGTGGAATCGACAGATTCTCCTGAAAAAATCAATGAGTTTCTGGAAAAAATGGATATAGATGTTTTGGCGTTCAATGTGCGCCGTAGAAGTTTATTTGCACGGATTTTTAATCCAGGACTTGCCTCTAAAATGATTTATAGTTCCAATATCCCTCTCTTTGTCACGCATGTATAGATAGAGAGTTATATCAGATGAAGTCCTCAAAATCAAAATTCGAGGACTTTTTTTTATCAGTTTTTGATAGGTAAGGATGTTTTTCTATTTATACAGAATTAATTGTTTATTTTTGTGCTCTGCAATAATAAGAGTATGATATACTCGTTTTAAAAGATATATATGCAAAAATGATTAATAGACTACATACTGTTTTTTGTTTCTTAGCCCTTTTTACGACTACGACTTCTTCTCAAGGGTTTTTAGAGGATATAGACACAAAGAGGTTTAGATTAGGATTTTCTTTGGGGTCGAATATTATGGATTTGAATGTGAAACATACGGAACTTATCCAAGATGATAAGATTTATTATGCTGATGTTAAGAATATTACACCAGGATATGCCGTAGGATTGATTACTGATTTTCGCTTGCATCGTTATCTTAATATTCGTTGTACGCCTACTCTACTAATTGGTGAACGAAATCTTCAGTTTAGAACATTAGACATAAATACGAAAATAGTAGAAGATGATAAAGTTGTGCACCTGTTTTCTTTACCTATGGATGTGCCTATTTATCTGAGATATAGCGCAGAAAGATATGGCAATGCTAAGCCCTATATTCAATTGGGGGTTGGGACATATTTCGACTTAGGAAGAGATGAATTAACAGATGTAACACTTAATCTATCCGATGTTTATGCTTCTGGTGCCATAGGCTGTGAATTCCATTTTAAATATTTCAAACTTTCTCCAGAAATCAGGTTTAATGCAGGTACAATTAATGTTTTAACGCCTAAGAAACCTACTCCTGAGAATGTGTCTAATTTAGTGTATACCAATGCTATATCTTCAATTTTATCGCGCGTATTAGTGTTTTCATTGAATATTGAATAATATGATTCTTTTAAATAAAAAGCATATTTATATGCTGATTTTTCTTCTCTTTACACTCCTTGCTTGTGATGAGAGTGGGAAGGTAAATACTTCTGAACAAACACTCACTTTTTCTACAGATACCCTCTCTTTTGATACCGTTTTTACGACTATTGGAAGTGCGACTTCTAAGCTGATGGTCTATAATAAAAGAAATAAACCTCTTACTATCAATAGTATAGAGCTTTCTGGAAAATCAAGTTCTGCTTTTAGAATCAATGTAGATGGCTTGAATGATATCAATCATAGTTTTGGTGAGATGACCTTGCGAGCACGTGATTCTATGTTTATTTTTGTAGAAGTAACTGTTAACCCAAATGATGTAAATAGTCCTGTTTTAGTGCAAGATAGTTTGATATTTACATTAGAAAATAAGCAACAGAAAGTGATTTTAGAGGCTGTAGGTCAGGATGTTGAAATATTGAGAGGCTTGGTTATAGAACGAGATACAATTTTACAGTCGGATAAACCATTTTTAGTTTTTGATTCGCTTATTGTGAGAGAGAATGCAACGCTGAGTATTTATGAGGGCTCATCTTTGTTTTTCCATTATAATACAGGTTTATGGGTTTTTGGTAATCTTGAAGTGAACGGAACATTTGAAAAACCTGTACTCATGCGAGCTGACAGATTAGATAAAGCTTTGTCATCAGATCCTTTCCCATATAATTTATTACCTGGACAATGGGGTGGTATCTATTTGTTTTCTAAGACAGGCCGCCACATAATCAATCATTTACATCTGAATAGTGGGGTTCAGGGTATTTATTTCAGTAACAATGATTTGAATTCCAATCCCTATTTAGAAATCAATAACAGCAAAATACACAATTCTTTGGCTTATGGCTTGGTTGCAGTAAATGGTGATTTACGTGTAACAAACTCAGAGATTACTAATTCGGGTAGCTATACAGTCTATTTGAATGGAGGGAAGCATGAGTTTTATCACTGTACAATAGCCAATCATTTTAGCGAAAATGATGTGAATTGGTTGATTTCAGCAGGAAGGGATAGTGCGCCAGCTGTGATGGTGATGGATTTAAACAAAGCTCAAGCTATGGAGACTATATTTAAAAACTGCATTATCAGTGGTACTTCCAGTTATGAGTTTACTTTGGCAAGTAAGTTTAGGCATAAATTCAATGCTGACATCCAACATACTTATATCAAACGACTCAAGCCCGATTCCTTACAAGTATTTCAGCATATTCGTTGGTATGAACTGAATGATACTGTGTTTGTTAGCTCTCTTAATAATATTAAAAAACAGATATATTTCAACTTTACACCTGATTCTGTTTCGCCAGCAAGAGGCTTAGCAGACCCTGAAATTTCAACTCTATTTCCTCTAGATTTGAATGGAAAGAGTCGTTTAGCAGATGGAGAGCCCGATGCTGGAGCCTATGAATGGTATCCCAAAACGGAAGAATAAGCACGTAAATAAGCAAAAGGTACAAAAAAGTGCGCAAAAGGTAAAAAATACTAGAATTTTACTTTTTGCGCACTTTTTTATTTGTTTGATAGAAAAATGTTACGCTATCTTTGCAGCGAAAATTATCTGTAAAAATGAAAACTTTATTGTCCTATTTGTTTGTTTTAATTCCCTTATTCCTCTTTTCCCAAAATGATATTTTTAGGGTAGTGAGTTATAATGTAGAGAACTATTTTGATTGCGTAGATGATACTTTAACGCATGACGAAGAATATCTGCCAGGTGGAATGCGTGGATGGAATTTCAAGCGATATACCCAAAAACAATACAATATTGCCAAAGTAATAAGCTCTTTAGCCTCATGGCAACCACCAGCTTTAATTGGTCTGATGGAAGTAGAAAGTCGGAAAGCCATGCTAGATTTAGTCAGAGGTCCACTCAAAAATTTGCGGTATAGATTTTCTCATTTTGAGTCACCCGACTTTAGAGGAATTGATGTAGCTTTACTTTATGACCCCACACAATTTACATTAATTCAAGAAGAAGCTATAACTGTTAGGTTTCCAGATAATCCTCGAAGTACCACGAGGGATATACTTCATGTAAAAGGAATTGCACCAACAGGCGATACTTTACATGTGTTTGTATGTCATTTCCCTTCAAGATTAGGAGGAGAACTAGAATCTGAAGATAAACGTGTGCGAGCAGCCGCTGTATTGCGTCAAAGCGTTGACTCGCTATTCATGCTGTCAGCGCACGCTAATATTATCATTATGGGAGATTTTAATGATCATCCCAACGACCTAAGTTTAATGCATACATTACGAGCAAAACGCCTTACAGAGCCAGTTCAAGCTACAGAATTGTATAATCTTATGTATACCTTCCATGATGCAGGAAAAGGAACGCATAAACATCAAGCAGAGTGGGGCGTATTAGACCACATGATAGTCTCAGGGAATCTTTTAAAAAGCGGAAATAAGCTGTTTACGAGTCCTACACGCATGTATATCCACGATCCACCCTTTTTATTAGAAGAGGATATGAAGTTTTTAGGCTACAAACCACGCCGCACCTACATCGGAATGAAGTACAATGATGGCTTTTCCGATCATCTGCCTATATATGTGGATTTTGGGATGGGGAGAGGGGGATAAGAGGAGTGACTGCTACATGTTTAAAACTATCGAACGCGATATTTGCATACTTATAAAATTATAATAAGTCAGAATGTAAGCGTATTAGAGCTTCAATATAATAATAATCGGCATAATTAAGTGAGGCGTCAATTTCGTATCCTGATGGATAATTACCAGTGGTATGAAGGAGGAAAGATGGATTCTTTTCTCCACTCAAATATGCTTCAGAAGAAAGACTCTCTAACATCTTTAGGGCTGCAAATTTATATTCCATTGCCTTTTTCTTGCTATCCTCCAAACGAGCTAATTCTAATAGAGCTGAGGATGCAATAGCTGCAGCAGAAGCATCTTTTGGTGCATTAGGGATAGATGGATCATCGAAATCCCAATATGGAATATAATCGCCAGGTAGTTGTTTTAAGTAAATATCAGCAATTTTCTCTACAAATCGTAAAAACTCCTTATCTCTTGTCTCTCGATAAACTACGGTATAACCGTATATACCCCAGGCTTGTCCACGTGCCCAGAAAGACTCGTCACTATAGCCTTGATTGGTAACTCCTTTAATAAACTTCCCATCAGTTGTGTCGTATACCGCAACATGGTAACTTGTATAGTCTGGTCTAAATTGGTTCTTCATAGTTACACGAGCATGATTTTCAGCCATTGCATAATAGTTAGGGTCTCCTCCATTTTTAGCAGCCCAGAATAATAATTCAAGATTCATCATATTATCCATTATTGTATTGTGGGGCCAGTCCATCTCTTCAACCATGTGCCCCCAAGAGAGCATAGTCCCTGCTTTAGGATTGTAAAAAAGAGCAAGTTTGCTCGCCCCATCTAGCATGATTTTTTTATAATGCTCATTGTTAGTTAAACGATAAGCATTTCCAAAGCTACATAAGAACTGAAACCCAAGATCGTGATCGCCAGAATGATCAGGGTCAAGAAGGGTCGTCAGATATTGAGTATACTGTTCAGCTTTGCTTTTGATAAAATCATCTCTTGTAAATTCATAAGTGTACCAAAGTATGCCTGGCCAAAATCCACTTGTCCAATCAGAAGCATCAATCATGCTCCATTTTTGACCATGCTTTTCAATACTTCTTGGGAGTTTAGACGAGTCGTTTTGGATTTGAAATAATGTTTTACTCACTTGTTTACTACAATAGGTAAGTAGTTCGTCTGTGTTAACATCTTTGTCCGTATTATTACAGGAATAATGCGAAAATCCTACCATTACAGTAATTGCGATAACCAAGAGATAACCAATTCTTTTTTTCATTTTATTTAATCTATGTTTTTGAATAATTTATTTGACAACTCGATTTTTTCTCAATATCTATTTAACTTGAAATTTACTTGTCAATCTAATATCTTCGGAAGAGCTTCCTATCATTACTGTAAATTCTCCAGTTTCCACGACAAATTCATTTTGGTTATTCCAAAGGCTTAAATCGTGCGGTGTCAGTGTAAAGTTGAGTCTTTTACTCTCACCAGCTTGTAGTTTTACACGTTCGAAACCCCGTAAATTTTTCTCATATGTTGTTACCGAACTGAAATCATCTCTTATATAAAGTTGTACGATCTCATCACCATCTCGATTTCCTGTATTTGTTATGACACAGCTTAGCTGTACACTATCCTGTGTGGTTATGTAAAGGTTTTTTATTTCTAAGTCCGTATATTTAAAGGTTGTATAGCTTAATCCATACCCAAAAGGATATAATGCTCCGCTTACACGTACTTTCCCATCTGAATCAGCACCAGGTTTAAAAGGGAAGGCATAAGGTATTTGTCCCACAGATTTAGGAAAGGTGACTGCTAATTTACCTCCTGGATTATAGTCTCCAAATAAAACTTGTGAGATAGCATTACCTGTAAACTCTCCAGGGAACCACGCGTGAATAATGGCTGGGATATATTTCTCTGCCCAATTAATCGCTGAAGCACGTCCATCAAGCAAAACTAATACAATAGGTTTTCCAGTTTGATAAACAGCCTTCAGTAATTGTTCTTGACGTCCCATTAACTTTAGATCTGAACGCGAATACTCTTCTCTTACAGTTTGTTCGTTCCCTCCTAGTACAATGATTGCGACTTCGGAATTAAGAGCTAACTCTACGGCTTCGTCTATCATTTGTTGTTCTTTAATGTCCAATGGAATTTCGTATAATTCACTTTCAGGATAATAGTCATCTATAATATTGCATCCCTTAGCATACTTCACTATCGCTTTTGGGAGATACTCTTTAACTCCATCAAATACTGTTTTTATTTCTGTGTTAGCTGGTCCGTAGCGACAGATTAACTCCTTCTGTTCTTGGGCGTTTGGACCTATTATTGCAATTCTTTTTAGTTTTTTAGAAAGTGGAAGTATGCTGTGTTCGTTTTTTAATAAAACGATGGATTCTAATGCTGTACGTAGAGATACATTTTGATGGTTTTTTGAATGCACTATTGATGCTACATTTTTCAAATCTCCTTTATAAGGATTGTCGAAAAGTCCCTGTATAAATTTTATTCGTAATACTTCGGCTACGCGCTGGTTTAGCATATCGATGGAAATCTTTCCTTGATCGATAGCTTTACGGATAGGCATAATAAAATCTGCTGGAGGTGTAAAGTGTGTTCGTACGTTTAGTCCTGCATTGATTACTTGTGCCGCAGCATCTTCTAGTGTTTCTTGGGTTTTATGCTTTGTATGAATAAACTCCACAGCTTCGCTATCAGAAACCACATAACCTGTAAAACCCCATTGATGGCGGAGTATGTCTGTAAGAAAATAAGAACTACCTGTAATCGGATTACCATCATAGTCGTTATAAGAACTCATTACCCCCAAGGCCCCAGCTTCTTGGATTCCTTTTCTAAAAGGCTCAAGTAAAAGTGTTCTCATTTCTCTTGGAGCAACATGTGGGTCTGTTCTTGTTCCTTCATCTCGTCCTCCAACAGGGATGCTGTACACTGCGAAATGCTTAGGCGTTGCAATAAGCCCATGCGATTGTAAACCCATTATCATTTGCTTACCTAATTCTCCTGTCAGATATGGGTCTTCGCTATAACACTCTACAACTCTGCCCCAACGAGGGTCACGAGATACATCTAAAATGGGAGAATAGATATTCGTATAACCCAGTGCAAGAGCCTCTTTAGCTGTAACTTCTGCTATTTCACGAATTAACTCTCGATTCCATGTTGATCCTTGACCACATTGAGCTGGAAACATAGTTGCTCGATCATGGCATAAACCGCGGATACCCTCGTTTGTGTAGTCTACAGGGATGCCTAATCGAGTTTCTTCTACAAACCAGCGCTGAATGGTCTGACGATTTTCTACACTTCGAGTATAAGGATAGGAGATTAAAGATCCAAAATCTCCTAGTCCATTTGCTTGTTCATCAATATTGGCAATACCATCTTTCCATATTTCATTTTTCCAGTCAGCTGTAGGAAGGGAATCCTTTAATACTCTGCCTGAACCATACAGAGTAGCTAGCTGACACGTTTTCTCTTCTATGGTCATCTGTGATAGTAGATCGGTAACTCGTGCTTCGAGTGGAGCTTCTGGGTTTTCATAAACGTCTTTAATACCGTTTTTATTGAAATCAATCCACCCATCTTGATAAATATTGCTCTTCCCTTGAGCAAACGATCCCGATATCATCAAGCAAAAAAGGGATAAAGAGACTATCTTTTTTAAACTCATATATCTATAAATAATTCTTTACATATCTACATCTACGGTGTAAACTTTTCCTTTAGGCATAAGTGGAATCAAATTACCTTCAATGGGTTTTCCATTAATCTTAATCTGTTTTATCCCTTTCATTTTTCGACTCACATTGTTAATTCTAATTTCATAGATAGCCCCTCTATATTTGCGGACTACCTTAAAACTTGTCCATTCAGAAGGAATACAAGGGTCTATTCGTAATCCATCATACTCGGGTTTTATTCCTAAAATATATTGTGTCACGGCAAAATAGTTCCATGCGGCTGTTCCTGTAAGCCATGAGTTTTTAGCTTCACCTGGGCGTATTGCATCCTTCCCAGCAATCATTTGAGCATAAACATAAGGTTCTACTTTGTGTAGGTGAGTGTTTTTTTCTTCCACATAAGTAGGACAAATCTTTTTGTAATACTCCCAAGCTCTATCTCCACGTCCGCGTACTGTTTCTCCAATCATAATCCAAGGGTTATTATGGCAAAATATGCCCGCATTTTCCTTATATCCCTCAGGATAACTTGATATCTCGCCATATTCAATATAGTATTTTGTATAAGCGGGATTGTTAAGTACAATGCCGTGATCGCAATCCAAATGCTCATTTACAGCATCCAAGGCTTGGTCTACCATCCCCTCTTCTAGTCCAATTTCAGCCATGGTACACCAACCATTGGATTCGATGAAGATTTTACCCTCTTCATTCTCATGAGAGCCTATTTTATTTCCATAAAAATCGTATGCTCGCAAAAACCATTTTCCATCCCAACCATATTTTTTTACAGCCTTTACCATTGAGTCAACATGTTTTTGTGCACGTTCGGCTTCGGTCCTTTTTCCTATACGATGAGCTAGTTCTACGTATTCACGTCCATACATGACAAATAATCCAGCAATCATTAAACTTTCTGCTTTGGAGTCTTCGGTCTTATTCTCTGTAGTTTGAAAGCTTTCATCAGGATTATTAGAAAAACAATTCAGATTCAAACAATCATTCCAGTCGGCGCGTCCTATCAACGGTAATCCATGAGGTCCAAGATTGTTAATTACATGATTAAATGATACAGTCAGATGTTCAAAAAGTGGTACCTCTGTTCCTAGTTTATTATCAAAAGGAACAAGTTCATCTAAAATCGAAAAATCGCCTGTCTCTTTTAAATAATGTACTGTACCGAATATTAACCACATCGGATCGTCATTAAAGCCTTGTCCTATTTCATTGTTCCCTTTTTTTGTTAAAGGTTGATATTGATGGTAACAACCACCGTCAGGAAATTGCGTAGAGGCAATATCAATAATTCGTTCGCGCGCACGTTCAGGAATTTGATGTAAGAATCCTACTAAGTCTTGATTTGAGTCTCGGAAGCCCATACCACGGCCAATACCACTTTCAAAAAATGATGCTGAGCGTGAAAAACAAAATGTTATCATGCATTGATACTGGTTCCATATATTGACCATGCGATTTAATTTGTCGTCATTTGACTCCAACACGTAAACCGAGAGCAAATTATCCCAGTAAGTTTTTAATTCAGAAAAAGCTTGATCTACCTTTTCAGCCGTATCAAAACGAGCAATATCTTCTTTTGCCTTCTTTTTATTTATAACTTTTGGACTCTCCCATTTTTCATCATCATTATTTTCCACATAACCTAATATGAAAATCAAATCTTTACTCTCATTTGGAGCTAATTCCACCTCTATAAAGTGTGATGCAATGGGAGACCAGCCGTGAGCTATACTATTGTTTGACTTCCCTTCCATAACCGATTCTGGCTCATCAAAACCATTGTACAAACCTAAAAATGCTTCACGGTCAGTGTCGAAACCGCTTATAGGCATATTTA
The DNA here is from genome assembly GCA_964455235.1 of uncultured Paludibacter sp. Classification (GTDB taxonomy): domain Bacteria; phylum Bacteroidota; class Bacteroidia; order Bacteroidales; family Paludibacteraceae; genus Paludibacter. The sequence continues at coordinate 653 of CAYVWK010000003.1, read as the reverse complement.
CGGCATAATAAGCATAGTGATTGCGACGCTCTCGATATTCTGTTTTGTGATAAATGCAACTCCCATCTACTTCCACCTCTCCCGTAGAAAGATTACGCTGAAAGTTTTCCATGTCAGTCTGAGCATTCCATAAACACCACTCTACAAAGGAAAAAAGTTTGATTTTCTTCGTTGCGTTACTGGTGTTTCGCAATGTTAGTTTTTGCACTTCAGCCCATGTCTTTAAAGGCACAAAAAACAAAACTTCGGCTTCCAATCCATTTTTGCAGCCTTTAATAATGCTGTAATTCATACCGTGCCTGCACTCATAGCTATCAAGTTCTGTTTTACAAGGCTTCCATCCAGGGTTCCATATTGTATTATTATCATTGATATAGAAATATCTTCCACCATTATCCATCGGTACGCCATTATATCGATAACGTGTTATACGACGAAATTTTGCATCCCTACAAAAAGAATATCCACCAGCAGTATTAGAAATTAAGCTAAAGAAATCTTCTGTTCCCAAGTAATTTATCCAAGGATAAGGAGTGCGTGGATTGGTTATTACATACTCGCGCCTTTTATCATCAAAATGTCCGTATTTCATAAATTAATTTAATTATTTAATGAGTAAAATTATAGACAGCTTCCGATCTCTGCCCGTTTTT
>CAYVWK010000002.1:0-49410 GCA_964455235.1 uncultured Paludibacter sp. | reverse complement strand
GCATTAATTTTATCGTCGATTTTGATGCCCATAAAGCTTAATCCTTTGCAGATTCGCTCACGTGTGACTACCTGATTTTCGCCTACACCGCCTGTAAATACCAGCACATCTGCTCCATTCAGTGCAGCGAAATACGAACCTATATACTTTTTCATTCGATATTCATAGATGTCTAAAGCCAAGCGTGCACGGTCGTTGCCTTCTGCAATAGCTTTTTCAATATCGCGCATATCCGAAGAAACTCCAGAAACGCCTATCACTCCACTGTGTTTGTTGAACAGTGTCGAAACAGATCGTGAGTTAATCATTTCCTTTTCCATCAGATAGGTAACAACACCCAAATCCACATCACCAGAGCGAGTCCCCATCATCAAACCTTCAATAGGTGTGAAACCCATAGAGGTGTCGATGGATTTGCCATTTTCAATAGCGGTGATAGACGCACCATTACCGATATGGCAGGTAATCATTTTGGTTTTGTTGATATCAATACCTAAAAACTCACAAGCTCGTTCGGCAACATAGCGGTGACTCGTGCCGTGAAAACCATAACGACGAATACCGTATTTTTGATAAAGTGCATAGGGAATACCATACATATAAGCATAATCAGGCATAGTTTGGTGGAATGCCGTATCAAAAACTGCTACCTGCGGAATGTCGGGCATTAGCTCTTCCACCGCACGAATCCCTGACAAGTTAGGTGGATTATGCAGAGGCGCAATGTCTATGCATTCCTCAATCTTTTTCACCACCTCATCTGTAATAAGTACACTGCTATTAAACTCCTCACCACCATGCACAACACGGTGACCAACAGCATGAATCTCATCAACAGAAGTGATAGAGCCGTGTTTTTTGCTGGTCAGAACGCCCAATACATATTCAACAGCAATCTGATGTTCAAGGATTTCACCTTCGAGAATAACCTGTTTTCCATCTTGACGAGTATGCTTCAAGAAAGAACCTTTCATACCTAATTTTTCAACAACTCCCGAGCCTAAAATCTCGTTTTTATTCATGTCCAGTAATTTATATTTTACTGATGAACTTCCGCAATTTAAAACTAATATCTTCATGTTCTTTCCTCCTTATTTTACTAAACTACCCGATTCGTCATACACATAAAACCCTCTACCTGTGCTAAGTCCATGATTTTTAGCACGCACCATCCTCAACAAAATAGGTGAAGGTTTATATTTGATATTTCCATATTCTTCATACAGATTATTCAACATTTTTACGATTTTTTCGAGACCCATATTATCAGCAGTGCGAAAAACTCCCAAGTTATGGCCAAACCCAACCGTCATCACCTTATCTATATCTTCAACCGTAGAAATCCCTTCCATCAAAATCTGACAAGCCTCATTTAACTGGGTCAAAAACAGCCTCATACTCACCAATCCAGATGACTCCATCACGGAAATATATTGATAGGTAATCATGCGCGCAAACAGGCTCACTTTGTCGAAAGTTTCTTCCGAAGTATACAAACCCGACACAATTTCAATGATTTGCGAACCTGGCGCATTGGTCATAAAATGCACTCCTATACAGCGCTCTCTATGCTTTAATTCTGATGCTAATTCAGTGATAACCACCGTAGTAACATTAGAGGCAATAATAGCCGTTGGATCTAGTACTTGCTCCAATTGTTGAAATACTTTTTTACGCTCATCAACTTGTCGCTCACCTGTTTGATTATCATAGCGTATGGCTTCGATGACAAAGTCGCAATTCTGAAAATCAACATAAGAAGTCGTCCCTTTCACCCTCGATAGAATGGCTTTTTTCTCATTTTGAGTCAGCCCCCAATTCATAATTCGCTGGTCTAATTTCTCTTCAATCCGGCTGAAAGCATTAGCGATTTTCTCCTGATTAGGTTCTAAAAAAACTACCTCCATCCCGTTCAATGCTGCTGTAGTAGCTATCTCGCTGCCCTCCATGCCACAACCCACTACCCCAATTTGCGAGAACATCGTTCTCTTTCTGTGTCTCTTACTTAATCCGTACCTTTCAATAGGTTCCGTGATAATTTTTGCCATCTTGTAGATTCTATATTTAAGTTGATTATTTTTTCATTGCTTGATTGGCAGTAATCGCTACCATATTCACGATATCGTCAACCGAACAGCCGCGCGACAAATCATTGATAGGCGCAGCCATACCTTGCAGAATAGGTCCGATTGCTTGTGCACCTGCAACTCTTTCCACTAATTTATAAGCGATGTTTCCTGATTGTAAATCAGGGAATACCAATACATTAGCTTGTCCAGCGATATTACTATTCGGAGCTTTACTTTTTCCTACTGATGGTACTAAAGCCGCATCAGCCTGCAGTTCGCCATCAATTTGCAAGTTAGGAGCCATTGCCTTAGCTAAAGCTGTAGCTTCCACCACTTTATCAACAGATTCATGCTTTGCACTGCCTTTAGTTGAAAAGCTCAACATGGCTACTTTTGGGTCAACACCAGCAAGTGCTTTCATGGTTTGCGCTGATGATACGGCGATTTCAGCCAATTCTTTTGCTGATGGGTTGGGGTTTACGGCACAGTCTGCAAACACCATCAAACCATCTTCTCCATATTCTGTTGCAGGAGTAAACATCATAAACGCACCCGACACCACGGATATGCCTGGCTGGGTTTTCACTATCTGAAAAGCGGGTCGCAACACATCTCCTGTCGAGTTTTGTGCACCTGCCAATTCACCATCTGCATCTCCATTTTTAATCATCAAACACGCCAAATACAAAGGATTTTGAGCTATTTCTTGAGCTTGCTCGACAGTCATACCCTTGCTTTTTCGCAAATCATACAACAAATCAGTATAAACAGACATTTTGCTATCTGTTTGTGGATTAACGATAGTCGCTTCTGCTATGTTTTGAAGATTTTCAGCCTTAGCAAGCGCTAAAATTTTCTCAGGATTACCTATCAAAATGATATCAGCAATACGCTCTTTCAAAATGATATTAGCTGCCGTTAATGTTCTGATTTCTGTACTTTCAGGTAAAACTATACGTTGTAGTTTCGTTTTTGCTCTTTCCTTGATTTGATTTAATAAATTCATGAATAAATAAGTGATTATGATTGTTATTTGTGATGATTTAGGTCGTTTTTTTAAGACGAAACAAAAGTAGATAAAAAAACCCAAAATTGCAATGTCGAGATAGCAAAATATGATAAAAACTTCCTAAGTCCTATAAAAACAACTCATTGACCGTCATCTCAAACCATAAAAAATAGTTCTATTTTCATAATTTATACCGCAATAAGCACTTTATTTCCGATTTTCGGTACCCCAAAATCACCTCATTGCCACTACCAATTTCATCTCTATCATCAGTATATACGGTTTGCGAAAATTTCAGCCAGCAGCTTAGTTTCTTGCTGATGTCATAGCGCAGATTGATATAATAGCGACTTCCAACACCCGATAAAGCAGGTATGGAAAAGGCATATAACACATCGCGCTCAAACACATACACCCGATTTTCATAATCTACCGCGTCGAAAAACAAATAACTAAAATCGAGGCGTAAGGGTATAGTGTTGAAGTTTAAGCCAATTTCCTGCAAAGCAGCAAAGCCAAAAGTCGTAGCATCACCTTCGCACTTAAGCCAATTCGCATCAAGCTGCTGCCTAAACCGAAAAATGCCTGTTTCATAATTGCATTGCAGACGAGCAGCTGTTTTATCATACTGGTATTGTTGCGGCAAAGCTTCTTCATCTATCTTTTTTGTAGGATGATTTTGCTTGTACTTCATCCTCGCATTCAATTGAAATCGCCTGAAGGGTGTATATTGAACTTGCATCAAAAAATCCTTGCCGAATGAAGGCGCATCCACGCCATAGCGCAGCCAAGGGAAGCGATAATTATCAGCATAACAGCTCAGCTTTACATTCTTAATAGGCTGCACCTCCGCTCCTATATACAGTCCGCTCTCATTGCGCGAAGCTGAGCTTTCTGCAAAAGAATGAGCATAAAATGCATTGTATTCAGGAGGATAATATCGGTACAAAACTGCCAAATTCACTCTTGAAATGGGTGCATAAGTCACACCATTCACCCAAGCTGTGTGCTGCCAATCCACATTCCCAATTTCACCAAAAACAGCAAACTTCTTCACTCTAAATCGATAATCTAACCCATTAACCCACTGCTGTTTACCAGCAAAATAAAACAGATTATAAGGAGCAGGCTTGGGCTGTAAAGGCTTATCTAAGAACATATACAATGAACTTATACCCAATTTAAACCACTTATCTTGATAAGTCAGATTACAACCCAACAGCTGCTGTGTGATGCAATTTTTCTTACTTATTTCAGTAATAGTGCGATGATAGCCCGTTTGATAGAATCCTGTAATTTCATCATCTTCTCCATTTCCATCTTTTTTATCGTATGAATAATAGGTACTTAGCTGGATTTTATTCAGTTGAATCGTAGTAGCAATGCCTCGCAAATAGTTAAATTCGTTATTTGAGCCATAGCGTTTAAAGCCTGCATTCATATCGCAAATATTCGTTGTCATAGCCGATTTTCCAGTCTTGAAAGCCTGACTAATCACCAAACCTTGTCCGAAATTAACCTGATAATCACCTATAATCAGATTCTTAATTTTACCAATATTTTTCATTTGAAAAGATGCCGACCAAAAATCATATAGCCTATTATGTTTACCCCAAAACTGCTCTCCTGCATCTTTTTCTCCCGTAATATTGAAATACATCTGATCTTTATATTTAAAGCGATATTTCACATGATTATACAACCGATCACCAACATAGGGCGACTCTCCATCTTCATTTTTTATATAGCCCTTTTTCTTTTCAGGGATGAAGTCAAAGCGTGTCAGCACTTCATTTTTACCATATTTCAAGGCTCGCTTAAAGTTTAATTTTTCGTCTGTCTTTTTTATCTCTGCAACCACCACAAAAGGTAGTATTCTCCGAATATCAGTCATATCTAAACCTTCAACTAACATCAACTCATAAATAGTCAGAAACTCCCCAGCTTTATATCGATAATACATCAAGCTTTCAATCTGAATATCAGAAAGAAAGACCAACTGCTGCAAGTCCTCTCTTTCCACTTGATTCAAATTTAAAGGTTCTTCGTAGAGATACATCAACTCTTCCAAATAGCTATCTATATCTAATTCAACTTCAGCTTCAGCCATATAATGCTCTAAGATATCTGCAATATATTCTTCCATATTAGAGGGCATTTCTATCAACTGTGCAAACTGCGCAAAAGGTAAAAACCAACTAAGCAAAAGGTAAAAAACTTTCTTTTTCATCATTCTAATTGCTTATTTATGTGGTAGTTGATATGTTACCTGCGTTATCACATTCAAACCTAAAATGGGATGAATTTCCGTATTGATATCAAAGGAAAAAGCAGAGAAATTGAATCCAAAAGCAATAGAAGAAACCAAATAATCTTGATGATATATACCAAGCTGAAAGCGTGTAAACTTCGTAAATTGGTAATCGAAAGCTGTAGCTAAACGGTATGGACTTCTCAGCTCTTTATCCATCTGAAAGCGCCAACTTAGTTCATGTGAAAAGGCATAAGCCAATCCTAAACTATAGAGAGAAGGCAGATGGATGGTGCGATTTTCAGCATGGATATTCGATACAAAAGGATTGAAAATATGGCAAGCAATCAGAAAGTCGTTTTTAACAGGAATTTGTAGACCAATTTGTGGATACACCATCCCGCGATATGTATTGGATTGCACCAAATAGACAGTATGGTAGTTAAACTGCATCCCCATACTAAATTTATTCGCAAAATTTCGAGCAAAGAAAACGCCTGTATTCACTTCATGAAAGGCTGAAAACCCATAATGATACATCACTAATCCAGTTGAAAAAAGCTTGGTAGGATAGCCAAAAGCTAAACTTTTGGTTGCTAAGTTTGTTAGAATATAACGATTCTCAAAGGAAAAAATCAAGGAAGGGCTTTTATCATAAGCAAAACAAGCAGGATTATGAAACGGTGTTCGATTTTCAGTATCAGCAACAGAGGTATTCGCTGCTGAAATAGAAGTTGGAATTGTATAAGCTACTTGTTGATAGCTTGTTAGACAGCATAACATAAAAGCTGTCAACAGACAAAATCTCATCATAAATAAAGGTTTAGAGATAAACAATATGTAAACAAAAACGCCTCAAAGGTAAAAAGGAAATATGAAAATCTAAAGTAAAAATGAGGGTGCGCAAAAGATTTTTACGTTTTGCATAGTGCAAAAGATAAAAAACAGGCATATTTTATGCTGCTTTCCGACAGGCTTGTTTTTTTCACACAATTATTATACATTTGTACGATGTTTAGACAACTATACATACTATTATTTGCAGTTGCACTACTCTGCATTCCAGGGCAGGCGTCTGCTGCTGTTTCGGTTGATTCACAACTACCTGAAGGAGGACAACGTCTAGCTGTTCAAGTCTTCAATAATGACACGGTTTACTTAGCTTTTTTGCGTGATGTGTATGTATTTCCTAAAATGAAATTTGCTAATAAAAGGCAAGAGCAATTCTACTGGCGCACCGTACGAGACGTCAAGCGTGCACTACCTTATGCTAAAATTGTTAGTTCAGAATTACTTCGCGTAAACACCTTATTATTAGACATCAACGGCGAAAAAGAACAAAAAAAATACCTCAAACAATACGAAAAAGAGATATTCAAGCGTTACGAGCCTGAGTTAAAAAAGCTCACTTTATCACAAGGACGTTTACTTTTAAAACTGATAGACAGGGAGTGCAATTCTACTTCCTTTAACCTCATCAAACAGTATCGTGGCAGTGCCTCCGCCTATTTTTGGCAAGGTGTTGCATTTATTTTTGGTTCGAGTTTGAAATCTGAATTTGACGCACAAGGTAATGATCAAATAGTAGAACGTGTTATTTTATTGGTTGAATCTGGTCAATTGTAATTGACTGATTAACAATTAGTTATATGCTGGCAATATTAAAAACTGGATTTAAGTCAATATTTTCGAAAGATAAGAATGCAGAAAGCAAAGTAGATTTAGAAAAATCAGCCTTACGCTATGAGGTATCCATTCTAAAAAAGAAAGCAGACGACGCATACAAGCAAGAGAGATCGAAACTTGTTTTTGATAAAATCGAGCATTTCCCAGAGTTTCAAGCTGCCAAAACCATCCTCATGTATTGGTCGCTTTCAGATGAACTTCCTACCCATGATTTCATCAAAAAATGGAGTCGCACCAAGACCATTCTCCTACCCGTTGTGAAACATGGCCAAATGACCGTCCGCCCTTTTGTTTCAGAGGATGAGCTATCTAAAGGTAGTTTAAGCGTTATGGAGCCAAAATCAAGCAAAGAGCATCTTAAGTCTGTTGATATAGCGATTATTCCAGGTGTTGCTTTTGATAGAAAAAAGCGCAGATTAGGTCGTGGCAAAGGGTATTATGATAAATATTTAAAGAAAAAGCGTATTCAAAAATGGGGCGTTTGTTGTGATTTTCAGCTGTTTGACAAAATACCAGCGACTCGTCATGATATTAAAATGAATCGAGTTATTGCTCCAACTGAGACGGTTTGGTAAGTTCCTCTTCTCCTTTTCTATAGTAGTAAATCAGCCCATATTCCTTGCATTTTATCAATTTATAATAGGGATGTAAATCTTTAAAATACTCCTCTACTTCATTCCACATCTCCAATATTATTGCATCTCCTTTAATGCGCAAACTAGCCAACTCTTCTAATTGTCGCGCTGTAGCTTGTTGATGAATGCGCTGTGTAGTTTTATATTCTTTAAAAATCTCATAATGCACTTTTACCTTAGCTATAGCTGGATTGTAGATAGGCAAACCACCATTTCTAACACGTTCATTTTCTCCATCTATCACATTTTTACCCCACTCTAAAAGAGCTGCTTCTGTACTTAGATCCGGCACATTATGCACATCTGGGTCGAGTTTATAGAATAATTTGTGCTCTTTACGAATATCACCTCGTATAACGGAGAGATTGAAAACTTGGATGAAATGAGAGATAAAAAGACGAGCGTTATAAATGATTTGTTGATAGCGCCTATTAGCATTCACTTGATTATCAAGCGCTTGTTTATATTGAAGCTGTTGTTTTTCAAAAATAGGCAGAAAGCTTTTCGCATCCAAAATCGTTTTAAAACTGATAATGCGCTCGTTAAAGTTCGTTTTTTCTTCCTTTTGAATAGCAGTGCGAAGCGCTCTTAAACGAGACTGATCAGTATTTGGTAATCGGCGATAAGGCATGAAAAATGGATATTTTGTAAGATTTTGAGAAAATTTCTTACAAAAGTAAGCATTTTATTCAGTTCTATGCATTAATTCCTCTGCTAATTTCCTCAATTCTTGCATTTTAATCGTTTCAACCTCTACTTTTTCTAAGGATGCGATTGCCATTTTATAATAAAACTTCATCGCATCTTCGCATAAATTTTTGATACCCAAGTAATTATAAATTTCAGTGATTTTTTTTATCTTTTGCGCAGGATTTTTATCTTTTGCATGTAACCAATAGGTTAGATCCTCTCTTTTTTTACCTTTTGCGCACCTTTTTGCTTCTATCAGCAGGTAAGTTTTCTTATTTGAAACGATATCTCCCCCTATTTCTTTACCAAATTGAGCAATATCACCATAGACATCCAACAAATCATCTTTCAATTGAAAACCCAAACCAATATTGACTCCAAAATCATATAAAAACTCCTGATCAGCTTTGGAAGCACCTGCAATGATAGCTCCAATTTGCATGGAAGCACCAAGTAATACAGCCGTTTTGAGGCGAATCATATTGATATAATCATCCGTATTGACATCATCTAAATTCTCAAATTCCATATCGTATTGCTGACCTTCACAAATTTCAGCAGCAGTTTGATTAAACACATCCAGCACATCCTTCAAATACTCTTGAGGAGTCTCAGCAAGTAGGTGATAAGCCATAATTTGCATCACATCACCCGAAAGAATAGCCGTATTAGCATCCCACTTTTTATGAACGGTAGGTTCGCCTCTACGGATTGCTGCATTATCCATGATATCATCGTGCAAAAGCGTAAAATTATGAAAGACTTCAACTGCTAAAGCAGGCTTGATAACTTTCTCAACATCCTCTTTATAAAGATTATAAGCCATCAACATCAAAGCTGGACGTATGCGTTTACCCGTCTGCAACATAGTATATGCAATAGGCTCATACAAACCCATAGGCTCTTTTTTCCATTTAATATCTTCTATAGCTTGGTTGATTAAAGCGGATATTTCAGCAAAATTTTTCATTTTCTATCTATTTAAAAATCTATTTAAGCAGTTCATTATCAATAATATCCGTTAAGATATCCTTCATTTCCAAACCTGCAGCTCGTGCTTGCTGCGGAATAAAGCTCGTTGCCGTCATACCAGGCGTGGTATTCACTTCCATCAAGTTGATATTATCGCCTGCCGTGATGATGTAGTCGATGCGTACAATGCCTTTGCAATTCAGGATATCGTAGATAGCCGAACTCAGTTGCTGAATACGATTGGTCAATTCCGCACTGATACGAGCAGGTGTTATTTCATCTACTTGTCCCTTATATTTGGCATCATAATCAAAAAACTCATTATGCGGAACCACCTCTGTGACAGGGAAAACCACCGATTTATCCTTCGTTTTATATAAACCGCAAGTCACCTCCGTACCCGCCATAAACGCTTCAATCATCACCTCATTACTCTCATCAAAAGCCTTTTGGATAGCAGCTTGCACCTCATCAGCAGATTTCACTTTGGTAACCCCAAAGCTGCTACCACCCGCATTTGGCTTAATAAAACAAGGCAAGCCTATCTTCTCAACAACAACCTCTGTATCAACAGATTGACCCTCACGCAAAAGCATGGATTCCGCTATTTTCACTCCAAATGCTTTAAGGTATTGATTGCAGGCAAACTTATCAAAAGTCAGAGCAGAAGTCAGCACACCACAAGTAGAATAAGGAATGCTAAGTAGCTCAAAATAAGCTTGTAAGATACCATTTTCGCCAGGAGTTCCGTGTATGGTGATATAAGCAAAATCAAACTTGATTTTTTCATCTTGATATGTGAAGCTAAAATCGTTTTTATCTATATCAATTTGAATAGAATCAGACAGATGAACTTGCCATAAAGTTTTGGTTATAACCACTTTATACGCATGATAGCGTGTCTTATCAATAAAAGAAAGTAAGCCAGCAGCACTCTTATGAGAGACTACAATTTCTGAGGAATCCCCTCCTGCGATAATAGCGATATGCTTCATTTAGTTGAAATATTAATAATTTTAATCCTATAGAAATTGATAAAATAAATTAGCCATTTAGTTTCAGATGCGTTTGAGAATAATCCCTCCACATATCGATAAGCTTCTGAATATCATCAGGTAATTCACTATCGAAATGCATATATTCATTGGTACGCGGATGCACAAACCCCAAAGTTTTAGCATGTAGAGCCTGTCGTGGGCAAGCATAAAAGCAATTCTTAATGAACAGCTTATAGAATGCTGATGTAGAACCTTTTAGCATAGAATTTCCGCCATATCTATCATCATTGAAAAGCGTATGGCCTATATGTTTCATGTGCACCCGAATTTGGTGTGTCCGACCTGTCTCCAAGCGACATTCCACCAAAGTTGCATAGCCAAAACGTTCGATGACTTTATAGTGAGTGATAGCATGTTTAGCATTTGGATTCTCCCCATTGGGAAAGACTTTAAACAACATTCTATCGCTTGGATCGCGCGCTAAATCACCTATTATTGTTCCTTCATCTTTCTTCACATTCCCCCATACCACCGCAAAATAGCGGCGTTTGGTGGTTTTCTCAAAAAACTGCTGACCGAGATGCGCTTTAGCCTCCTCTGTTTTAGCCACCAGCAGTAAACCCGAAGTATCTTTATCGATGCGGTGCACCAAACCAAGGCGCGAATCATTTGGATCGAAATTCGGATTATCGCGAAGGTGATAAGCAACCGCATTCAGCAGGGTGCCGTCATAATTCCCAAAACCAGGATGTACTACCAAACCAGGCTGTTTATTCACCAAAATAATATCCTCATCTTCATAAACAATATTGATAGGAATATCTTGCGGAATGATAACAAATTCAGAAGGAGGATAAGCCAATACAATGGTAATCACATCATTAGGCTTCACCTTATAGCTCGACTTCACCGTTTTTTCATTGACCAGAATATTACCAGCATCAGCAGCCTCTTGGATACGATTGCGAGAAGTTGCCGCCATGATATTCACCAGATATTTGTCGATACGCATCAAACTTTGCCCTTTATCGACAACAAAACGGTGATGCTCAAAAAGCTCCTGCTCCGAACCTACTTCATCATCTTCTATTTCATCAATAAACTCCTCTTTCACAGTCTTTTATCTCTTTATTTAGAAAAATTCTTCTTCCTCAGTATCGTGAGAAAAGTCAATCATAGCCCTATCTTTCGACAACCACAAATCGATATATTTTCCTTGTGATGCTTGTGTACGAGGACTCGGACTCTGTTTATAAATGATATATGCATCTTCATCCCCATCAGGATAAACATCGTAATTCACTGATCCAACGGTAAATAGCGAAGCAATGATAATACTTCTGGCCTCCTGATATGATTTCCCGACAAGATAAGGGATGGTCGTTACCGCATCACCCAAACCGCTACCCACCATGAGTATAACCGAAGTGCCCTCAGGCAGGCGTGTACCAGCAGCAACATGCTGGCTATTATGCGTCACATCAATCACCAAATCCTTAAATTCAGAAGGTTTATAGATAACTCCCGCCACATTCAGTCCCAGCGATTGAATAAGCGCTTGGGCTTGGCGCACCGACACATCATAGACATCAGGAAAGGGAATCATATTCACGGAACGTTTATTTACAATCAAGAAAATCGAGCGGTCCTTTTTCACAAAAGAGTTAGGTTCTGGAATTTGCTCTACGATGGTACCCAGCGGTTTATCCTTCACATAAATCGAATCGATTACTAAAGGATACAGTTCATCTTGCTCTAATATCACTTGTGCTTCTTCAACATACAGACCCTGTAAATTAGGCACCACCACAGCTTCCCCGTGATGAGTGTATTTATTGAGAGATAAGACAGTTATCGTAATCAAGACAGCAGCAATAAGTCCAGCTACGAGCACATGTTTAATAACAAATGCAATATTGCTTTCCTTCCAAAAATCTTTAAATTTCATACGTTTAAATTTTTTACATTCATTTCATCAAATCAGATTTGAATAAGCAGACAAATAAAGGCCAAAATTAGTGAAATAAAATCACTATTGAGAAAATAACAAGCTTATATAAACAAAAAAAAGTAAAAATCGCCTTGACTTTTACTTTTTTATGACCTGAAAATCAATGTTTTATTTACATTTTATGACGGCCTTCATCTGCTACAGTTAGTTTAGCTCTACCTTTAGCACGACGAGACGCCAACACTCTGCGACCGTTTGGAGTTGCCATTCTTTCGCGGAAACCGTGTTTGTTTCTTCTCTTTCTATTTGAAGGTTGAAATGTCCTTTTCATCGCTTTATCTTGTTATATGATTATTATTCATGAATTTGGGACTGCAAAGATATACTTTTTTTTATAACTGACAAAACGGTTTGGGAATATTTCTGTTTTTATCTGCTGATAATCTATAAACTAAGCATCACAGGCTTAGAATTTACAGTTATAAATCGAGTAAATTCTCCTAAATAGGATCTACAAAATAGGATTTATTCGCTCACTTTTCGCAAAAAATCAGCATCACCCAAACCTTCTGCTTTTAGCATTTTTATTTTGAAGTCGATGCCCCAGTGATAGCCACCCAAACCACCATCAGTTCGGATAACGCGGTGACAAGGAATCAGGTAGGCGATAGGGTTTTGTCCGACAGCCGAACCCACAGCACGAAAGGCTTTGGGTCGCCCAACAGCGCGAGCAATATCAGCATAGGTACGCGTTTCACCTCTAGGGATTTTCAGCAATTCTTTCCAGACATCTTTCTGAAAATCTGTACCTTTCACTTTAATTTGAGGTAATTTATGATGAATGAAAATAGCATCACCTAATTTTTTTGCTTGTTGAGCATCTTCTTGCAAAGAATATTTACCAAAACTGCGAGAAATCTCTTCTTTTGCTTGCTCTTCTGATAAAGCAAAAGTGATGGCATGTAAAGTTTCCTGGTCGAATACCAACCAGCAAGTGCCAAAGGGGGAGTTGTAGGAGCCGTAAGTCATGGTTGTTGTAAATTTTTTTGTTGAGTTGATGAATTGTTGAGTTGTTGAGTTGTTGAGTTGTTGAGTTGATGAGTTGTTCAGTTGTTGTTATCACCTCATTAATCATTAATAATTAACAATTAATCTTATTAGTCACATCGGCATATTAGCACATTTTATTCATAAACTCCCTCACTCCCTCCGATGCTCCCTTTTTAATATGGTGGATATTGCTACCAGAGGCAGCAACATCGTTGGGGTCGATGATATAGATAGGGGCGTGCGAAGGGGCATAATGAATGAGTCCTGCTGCGGGATAGACTTGCAAGGAGGTGCCGATAATCAGCATGATATCTGCCTTTTGAGCTATTTTGATGGCATTTTCATACTCGGGAACAGCTTCGCCAAACCATACAATATCGGGGCGTAACGTATAAGCTTTGGGACATTTATCCTCTATGCTGTACTCAATTTTATCTGGTGTTACATCGAATACCTCCGCATCTGGACCTGTAGAACGCATTTTCATCAACTCGCCGTGGAGATGCAAAACATGTAAACTGCCCGCTCTTTCATGCAAGTTATCTACATTCTGGGTGATGATATGCACATCAAAGTGCTGCTCTAATTCAACCAAACCGTAATGTCCTTGATTAGGCTCTACCTTTACCAATTGTTTTCTGCGCTCGTTATAAAAACGCTGCACTAATTCAGGATTAGCTCGCCAAGCTTCAGGGGTTGCTACGTCCTCTACTCGGTGGTTTTCCCATAAACCATCCGAACCTCTAAAGGTTGCTATACCACTTTCAGCCGACATGCCAGCACCCGTTAAAACAACAAGTTTTTTCATGCTTTATCTGTTTAAAATTCAGACAAATATAAGTATTTTTAGTGGAAATATCAAAGGAAAAGCTCTCCACCTACTCCATCAGCAGCGAAACTGGATCGGCGAGGTGGTCCATGACTTGGCGGACAAATCGGGCGGTGTCACCGCCGTCGATGATGCGGTGATCGACTGAGAGAGAGAGTCCGAGCACATGGCCTATCACGATTTGGTCGTCTTTGACTACGGGCTGTTTGACGATGCGGCCTATCCCTAAAATGCCTGCTTGGGGGAAGTTAATAACAGGGGTTCCAAATATACCGCTGATAGCTCCGAAATTGGTGATGGTGAAGGTACCGTCTTTCATATCGTCTATGGTGAGACGACGCTCTTGGGCTTTAATGGCGAAATTGGTGATTGCCTGGCTAATCTCGAAAATGCTGAGTTTATCAGCATCGCGTATTACTGGCACTACCAAACCTTCAGGGGTGTCCATGGCAATTCCGATATTGTATCTATTTTTGAATACCATGCGGTTGCGGTCCATATCCATCTGGGAGTTCATGATGCGATGCTTCATCAGTGCTTGCACTACTGCTTTCACGATGAAGGGTAAGTAGGTGAGCTTCACGCCTCTATTAGCAAAGGACGCTTTGTATCTCTCGCGAATGGCTATCAGTTCCGAGACTTCAATCTCCTCAAATACGGTAACGTGAGCAGCATTATGTTTAGAGTGAATCATGTTCCGCGCGATGGTCTTACGTATCTGTGTCAGCGGTTCGTAAGTAACATCCTCTGACTCATATGCTTGTGCGAAAATAGTCTTTTCAACTGGACTTTGAGAAGCTACATAATGCTCTATGTCTTCTATGGTTACACGTCCGTTTTGCCCCGTACCTTCCACTAAATTGATATCTATATCCAATTCTTTCGCAAATGCCCTAACATGTGGCGTGGCAAAAGCTTTCTTTTTGGTAGTTGATGTAGGGATTTCCGCTACATATTCATCACTTGGTGGTAAAACAGATTGGTTATCTGCTACTTCTAATGTACCAACTACTCCTGCTTGTTCGTCTGTATTCTTTTCCATGTCTGCTAATTCTATTTCAACTAAAGGATGTCCAACTCGTATCACATCGCCTACCTGACCGTAGATATGCGTAATTGTACCCGATTTTGGGGATGGTATATCGGCAGCCACTTTATCAGTCTCCATATTGACCAATAAATCGCCTGCTTTTACCTTTTGCCCTACTTCTACATAAAGTTCAAGTATGGTGCCCTCATCTAAGCCTTCTCCTATATCTGGAAATTTAAAAGTATATCGCATTTTCTAATAATTATCTGTTAATTAGTTGTTTGTAAGTGTTTTACTGATGATTTACAGAGCATAATCAAGTGCGCAAAACGTAAAATCAACTATGCAAATCGTAAAACAAACTACGCAAAAGGTAAATTTAATAGTTTACAGTACGTTCAATTTCATACAAAATCCGATCAGGATGTATGATGTAATATTGCTCTCCTTTTGCTAAAGGAACAATGGTATCAAAGCCCATTACCCGTTTGGGTGGAGCTTCTAATGATAGAAAAGCTTCTTCATTAGCAATAGCCATCAATTCAGCACCAACACTAAAGGACTCAGGTGCTTCTGCCACTATCACTACCCTACCTGTTTTTTGTATCGACTGCACTATCGTCTCTTTATCAATAGGATAGATGGTGCGCAGATCAATTAACTCCACTGATATTCCCACCTCTTTTGCCATAGCAATGGCTTTTTGGCATTCACGTATCATAGCTCCAAAAGCAATCAGGGTTACATCATCCCCTCCCTGAATTACTTTCGCTTTTCCAATAGAAATAGCATATTTTTCATCAGGGACTTCCTGCTTGATAGCACGGTAGATGCGCTTAGGTTCCATAAAAACTACGGGGTCGTCCGACTCAATCGCAGCTATCATCAGCCCTTTAGCATCGTAGGGCGTAGAAGGTATCACCACTTTCAGACCAGGGATATGTGCAAACAGCGCCTCGGGACTTTCAGAGTGATGCTCAATCGCATTGATGCCGCCACCATAAGGAAAGCGTATCACCATAGGAGCTTTAAAGCGACCACGCGTACGGTTATGCATGCGCGATACATTGGAAATAATCTGGTTAAAAGCGGGATAGGTAAAACCATCAAACTGCAATTCCACAACGGGACGCAGACCTGTCATAGCCATGCCCAAACCTGTCCCCACAATCGCTGATTCTGCTAAAGGAGAATCAAACACTCTATGCTCACCATATTTCTTTTGCAAACCTTCTGTAAGGCGAAACACACCCCCTTCAACACCCACATCTTCACCAAACATCACCACCATAGGGTCGTCGGCCAACTTTATATCGAAAGCATTATTTAGGGCTTGCACCATATTCATTACACTCATTTCCTTGCCCTCCTCCAGTTTAAGTATGCTTCATAATCATCCTTCTGACGTTTCAAATCAGCAGGCATATCTACATACATATAATTAAACACATCCTCCAACTCATACGCTTTAAACTGCTCAGCTGCAATAAACTGCTTCTCAATTTCATCCTTATATTGCTGGATTAAAGCGTCTTCATCCTCAATTTTAATATTTTGCTTTTCCATATACAACTTCAAGCGCAACAAAGGATCTTTCAATTCCCAAGCTTTTTCTTCCTCTTTTGTTCTATATTTTGAAGGGTCATCTGAAGTAGTATGTGCACCTCTGCGGTAGGTATAAGCTTCTATTAGCACAGGACCTTTGCCTGAACGAGCATACTCTAAGGCCTGACTATAAGCTACATACATCGCAAACACATCATTACCATCCACTTTGATACCAGGCATGCCAAAAGCAACTGATTTCACAGCTAAATTAATGGAGCGAGTTTGTTGATGTACAGGAACAGAAATAGCATATTGGTTATTTTGGATGGTGAAAACCACTGGCACTTGCCATACTGCAGCAAAGTTGAGTGCCTCGCTAAAGTCACCCTCAGAGGTACCGCCATCTCCAATAAAAGGAAAAACCACCTCATCTTTTTGTTGATATTTGATGGAATAACCTATGCCAGTAGCATGTAAAAATTGCGAACCGATAGGTACACAGAGCGGTAAAACACGAGGTGCATGTTGGAAATTACTCCCCTCTTCGTTCCCCATATAATATAGGAAAATCTCTTTCAGACTAACCCCTTTCTCCAGCATAAGAGCGGTTTCACGAAAGGCAGGTACCACCCAATCTTGCTCACGCACAACCATGCTAGCTGCAATTTGGATAGCCTCTTGTCCGAATATAGGTGGGTAAGTAAACATCCTCCCTTGCCGCTGAAACGACACCGCCATTTGGTCGGCCGTACGTGCAAAAAGCATAGATTGATATGCTTGGAGGATGGTTTTTTCGTCCAATTGGGGCATGTAATCAGGGTTGACTACTATCCCCTCATAGTCGATAATTTGGAAAGTTTTGTTTTCTAATGGGCTAAATTTGTCAAAAATCATTCGTTATCTGTTACTATTGATTTACTTCTCTATAACAACAAAAAACGAATAAGGTTCTTTATTAGATGATTATTTCTTGTTAAACAGTTCTTTTAAATTGTGAGGTAAATAGAAAGTATTGTTTTTATCCACATACACCACCACCGATTCAAGTTGAACCGCATTGCCATTGTAAAGCACCACCGAGCTTGAAGCATTCACTTCAAGGGTGTTCTTTTTCTGTTTCACGATCAGTTTCGCTAATTCACCTTTTTTCGCGACAACTTCATACTTCATGCCTTCAAAAACATCTGTATGTTTCGCAAAAGCCTTATCTGTATGCTCTTTCATAGGTGTTTGTAGTCCGCTCACTTTGTACAAATAATCATGCAGTTCCACATTGCGCACATTCCCTTTCAAAATATCTCCCTGCGGATGATAGACCGCCAAAAACACCTCCTCGCCTGTATGACTGCCAGAAGTATAGCCAAAAGCCATATCCCTATTATAAATATCAACTATATAATTACTCATATTTTTAGCCCCTTTTGCCGCCGTATAATCTTCTAATTTATAATTTTTAGAGCTGAGCAAAGTCTTCACATCATCATCTGTTAAGTCAATATCCGTATATGATTTAAAGACACTTTTAAAGTCATCTGAAGGAGTATTTTTCAAAATATCTTCCATACCAGCAGCTGTACGTTTAATCTTCGAAACCTTACTAAACAACTCACTTAAAGTCATTTGAGATATACCTTTAGGGGCTTTAGCACTTCCGATAGTAAAGCCAGCATTTCCATGGTCGGGTAGCACAACAATAGTCGTATTGCCATCCTTTTTAGCAAAATCCAATGCCACACCGAAGGCTTCATCAAAGGCTAGAAAATCACCTATAATTCCAGCTGGATCGTTAGCATGAGCGGCGTAGTCAATCAAGCTACCTTCCACCATCATAAAGAAGCCATTTTCGTTTTTATTCAGAATTTCTATTGCTTTTTTAGTCATTTCTGCTAAAGAAGGCTCTTTTTTAGGATTTCTATCAATATCAAACTGCAATCTACCTGATGCAAATAATGCCCATAATTTATCGCCTTCAAAATTCATCGCAGCCTCCTTATCTTCTTGAATATAAGCGGTATTGGTTGTTTTGAAATACGCTTGCATATCAGGTGTGATATTTCTATGTCCGCCACCAAACATCACCGACAGATTATTATAGGCCATCTGTGGAGCTATTTCATCATATCTATTTCTATTGTAATGATGAGCGGAGCAATCGGCTGGTGTAGCATGTGGAAATTCAACCGTAACAACTAGGCCAACCGCCTTTTTCTGTTCGATGCGCATAGCCTCTAAGATTGTCATTTGCGGCTGATTGGTAAATGCTGGATCAAGTGGAATAAGGTCATTTTTAGGGTCAACTTCTGGATAGATAGCCACATTCCCGCGCTGCATAGGCACTCCCGTCATATAAGTAGATGTGGTAGGCGCAGAATCACCCACTGGCGCATTGGACGAGAAAGTCGTAACCGTACCCGACAAATATGGGTCGAGATGCAGTCTATCGCCCTCACCTCTATACACTTTCATCCAGCGAGAAGCAGATAAAACTCCCAAAGAAGTACCGTCAGGAATCATCACAATGAGGTTTTTAGTTGGTCTGATTTCCTCTTGAGAAAACACAAAGAAAACAACTACAAATACGGATAACAAAGTTGAAAATATACGTTTCATGATTATTGAATTTAAAAAAGAATAAGACACTTCCACCAAAAAAAAACGGGATGAATTTTTAAATCATCCCGTAAAGGTACAAATTCAATAGAATTAAAGTCTAAAATTTATATTTCATTAGGGTTTTTAGTTTTTATTCTTCCTTATTTTCAAGTAGATACTTTTGAGCATAGGCAGTAAAACTCTCAACTTGTTGGTCAATCCAAGCCTGTTTATAGCCAAATTCATCTGCCATAATTTGAGCTACCACTGGAGCTGTTTCTATGGCGGCTTTGGCATCCATAATCAGCAGGCGCACCCGACGAGCCAACACATCTTCTACCGTACGAGCCATTTCTTTGCGGATAGCCCACAGGACTTCAGCCACTGTAAATTTATAGTCAGCATGTAAAAAAGCAGCCATCATGGATTCGTTGTCTATCATTTTTTTCAGATAAGGCATATCCGAACCGTACACATGTAGGTGACTTTTCACATTGGGATTCAACTTATATCCGTGCAGTTTGAACATACGCGATTTACACACCTTCTTCGGCAATAAACCCATTCTGATAGCTCTATCTACTGTATCTTCAGCCATACGGCGATAGGTAGTCCAACGCCCCCCAGTAATAGTGATAAGATTATTTTTAGAGACTCTTATTCGGTGATTTCTAGAGATTTCACGTGGTTTTTCACCCTCTTTAATATTGGCAGCCACAGGTCGCTGTCCGATAAAAATGGACAGGATGTCTTTGCGTTCAGGTTTATGCGTAACATATTTCCCGAAAGTTTCGAGTATAAAATCCACATCTTTATCCAAAACAGATGGGTTAGTAGAATAGTAATCCCGCACCACCCCTGAAGTACCCACAATGATTTTTCCGTACCATGGCACAGCAAACAGCACCCTATCATCGGAAGCAGAAGGAATCATCATAGCATGTTTTGTTTGCAAGAATTTCTCATCCAAAACGATATGTACACCCTGACGAGGTTTCACGGTTTTAGGTTGCTCTGGATTATCCATCTTCAAAATTTCATCTACAGAAATACCCGTCGCATTGATGATGCATTTGGATTTTATTTGATATTCTTTATCAGATTCCATATCCTTCACTACCACACCAGATACTTTTTTCTTTTTATCATGAAGTATCTTGATAACACGCATATAGTTGATAGGCGTTGCTCCTTGCTCAAGGCATGATTGTGCAATATTGATAGCCAAGCGAGCATCGTCAAACTGCGCATCTTGGTAAACAACCCCACCGCGCAATCCATCTTGCTTGATGGTAGGCAGGTACTTTTGCGTCATGCGTGTTGAGATAGGCGTAGAATTGCCCAAGCTTAATTTCCCCCAAGACAGCAGGTCGTATACCCACTGAGCCATGGTATGGAAAAACACTTCTGTACGCGAGTAATTCGGAATAACGAAGGAAACCTTACGCACCAAGTGAGGTGCATTACGACGCAATCGGCCTCTTTCAAGAGAAGCCTCTCTAACAAGTGCTAAATCCCCTCTTTTCAGGAAACGAACGCCACTATGCAATAGTTTGATACTTCTACTAGAAGTACTTTTTGCAAAGTCGTGTTGTTCAAACATAGCTACTTTATAGCCGCGCAATGCACCATCGAGAGTAACCCCAAGACCAGTTGCACCACCACCAATAACTATCATGTCCCACTCTATTTCAGGGTTTTCAATTTGTCTTATAAGTTGATATCGCCGCATTTTTATTTAAACTGATGGTTTATAATCTATCTCAAGATACAATCATCACTTGTTATGCTTATTTAATGTCTCTCTTGTCGTATCGGGTTTGTTGGTTGTGATCACTGATACTTTATCCATCACTCGTTCAATCACTTCCTCCTCATCAACCGTCCAAGTTAATAGCTCTAAACCTGCTTTTTGAGTTTTTTCATATAAGCTTTCTGTGATGATTTTATGACTTACATTTAAGCCGTCAAATTGATGTTTCAAACATAATTCAATTAATTCATCTTCAATATCTTTCTTAGATGAAAGATAATAACATTTTGTGTCAGGAAGATGTTTTTTCGCTTCTATCAAAGGTCTTTTTCCAAAAGAGATGATGATCGCATTTTCTACCTTGCCCGTACGTTTCAACAAATCACTCAACATCGGAAAAACAGTACCAACAGAGCCTTTTTCTTTGTAGTTTTTGATTTCAATCACTATCTTCTTGTCCTTTGGCACAAGTTCAAGTGCTTCATAAACATAAGGCACTGGTTCACCATTTTTCAAGCTAACCAAACGAAGTTGCTCTGCAGTAGATTCAGGTACTGCTAAGTTTTTATCAGCTGTTCGACCTGTAGTTCTATCGTGCATCACAACCAAAGAATCATCTGTGGTAGTCCAAATATCCAATTCGATCGCATCTGAATTCATTTCAAAGCCAAGTTTGAATGCTTCCAAACTATTCTCTGCTGCATAAGCTGAAGCTCCGCGATGAGCAACAACCAATATCTTAGATTTTTTCTGTCCTTTTGATTTCTTCCTTTCTTTTTTGGCTGAACACATTTCTACCTCATGAGAAGCCATTACCGCTGTTGGAGTGTAAAAATATGAAATTATTACCAATAAAAGGGCAATTCGTTGAAATTTTTTATTCATGATGTTTTTGTTTTGAGAGTTAATGTATAATCTTGACTTGTCGTGTTTATTATTTGATGCATTTTTTATGTAAGATAAATCCATCAATATTAAGACTTAAAATATAAGTTCCTGTAGGTAATTGTGATGCATCTATATGCAATTCTGAATCTGGCATACTTCTATTCAATAGGGCTCGTCCATTCATATCAAGCAGTTTAACTGATGTCGCTACTGGAGTTTTCAAATGAACCAGACGCACTACAAACTCATTGCTCTGCTGATTAAAATATGCAAGCACATCATCATCTGTATAGGTTTTCACATATGATTCGGTATGCACATCTGTTTGTGCAGTTTTGACATCAGAAGCAACAGAAACATTCGTCCCATCCGTAGCTCTTACACGATAGTAATAATCCGTTTCGGCTTTCAATCCGCTGATGGTTTGCTGCGTGTCGCTAACGAGCAATGACTCATAACCACTCACGACATGACCAGCTTTTCCTTTCACATAAATATTCGCAATACGGCTTGTACCACCACTGGTTACGATATATGCTGATTGGCCAGAGGTGAGTAATGAACTTGTCATAATCCATCTGATAGCCAATTTTTCTTGATTATCGCAAGCGGAAGGCAAAGGCAAATCTTCCAATTTGCTGGATGTTCCGTACGCTGCTTGAGGCATGATTAAATCACTTAGAGGCACATCTATCCATTCAGCAGTAGGAGCTATGCGATATTGTACTTTCATATCTTTTGGTCCATTTGCAGAAGAATAATGCCATGATGATAGGGTCAAACCATAGAAACCACGCGTATCCACATCAATTTGGAAATACTTTTTATATACACCTTGATTCCAACCAGTTGAAGATACAGCTAAAGGATTCTCAGCATTAGTTTCAGACCCTGCTGAATATAAACTTGGGTTTGCTTCATTACCTGTTGTTGTAGCAGTAATAGTTTTTGATTGATTATTCGGACTATACATATCAGGTGTATTATTGCTTGCTGAATAAGCTGTTGGGAAAGTCCAAGCCGCCAAAACAGTAGATTCTTCATCAGCAGAAAAACTTTCATACTCAGAAACATCTACGATATATTGATTTACATCACCATAAGCATCCCACGTAATATCAAAGGCGTTTTCTTTGACATTCGAAGCGGTCTGCACATTCGGAGCATGCGAAACTTTAGGTTCACCAGTCAGCCAAATATCATCCATACGAATACTACCATTGGTGGTAGGAGGTTTAACAAACCGCAACTTTAGGTCATTCACTTCAGCAGAAGCAGGAAGTTTAAAGGCAGGACTTTGATACCAGCCAGCAGCTTCTTCCTCTTCTATTAGTTGCGACCATATTTGCTCCCATTTGATGCCATTCCAGAAATAAACATCCATTTCACCTCTTTTACCTGCTGATTGTTTGTTGTAGGTAAACGACAGTTCGATGTTTTTATATTTTGATGCATCTATGCCATGGATAGCAAAACCACGCATTTCACCCGTAGGAGTTTCAGCTTTAAAATAGATATTGTTAGCACCTGAAGCTTTATCGGTACACTGACTTCTAGCAGGGTCGGAGCTTGGATAGGTATCGCGTAAGTCAGGGAGTTGCGGACAATCACCCGCATCATAGGCCAGACCTTCATTATGCCAGCCCGTCCATGTTAGCAGATTCGCACCACCGCCACCACCTTCACCACCAGTTTCAGTAAAGAACACCTGACGATAAGCAGCCGATTCCGACCTTTTATTGAGGTATTCAGTATATACATTGCCAAACTCATCCGTAACTTCTACCCTGATTTCAGCAGTTTTATCCTTAGGAGAATACAAAAAGATAGTAGGTGTAGTTGTAGGTTCGAGGTCTGTTCTTCTAACAGGCTTATCACTTCCAATAAAATAATCATAAGCAAAGGGATCGGTAGCAGTTACTTTCGTCATGGTTCCTTTTGCAACATCATCTTCCCACACACGAACCGTCCAGCCCGTTTTATAGTTCCACACATGGGCAACCATGCTATTGGGATAGCTTGAGATAGCTCCTGGCTGATACAAACGCATTTGATAATCAGGGTGGCGTTTGGTGGACATATAATAATGATTCACCAACTGATTACCTTGAAACTCGAACACCCCATAACCCATTGGACAACCATTAGTATGAATATCTCCAGCCCATGCATAGCCCATAGTAGGCGCTAAGGTGTATTCAGTAATATTACTATTGATTTTGACATAATTCATTTTGTGGGTATGTCCAGAAATGATAATCGCTTTATACCCGTTCAACAGAGCAATAAGTGCAGGAGCATTGGTTGCTTTCGGTTTAGTAGCCGAGCTATAAGCTGGGCAGTGCATACCTATCACAATCATCTTATCTTTAGATACATGCGATAAATCTTGTTGAAGCCAATCCAATTGCTCTTGAGTGATGGTTTCATCATAATCAGTACGTGTTCTGTACATAATATTATCTAAAGTAATAAAATGACAATCACCTCTATTGAAAGAATAATAAGTAGGACCAAAATGATCTTCAAAATTGCGAGCAGCCAGATAATCATTATTTTTCACCTTTTCATCGTGGTCGTGGTTACCAATCACCTGAAAATAAGGGAAAGACAACTGTCCGAGAGCCGTTTTGTAGGTAGGATAAAAACTTGGCATATCCCACACATTATCGCCTGCTGTCATCCCTACAAAAGTAGTATTAGCGGGATAATATTGTTTCAGTTGTTCAAAATCAGGTACAGCCTCATTTACAAAACGTTTGAGGTCAGCAGCAGTTTGTGGCTGTGGGTCAGCCATACTTTGCAGTACAAAATAATCATCTTTGGCTTGCTTTTCTAGGGTAAAATTGACCGTGATATTGCTTTTTGTTCCCTTGATATCCTTATAGAAATTAGGGATATTTCCACTATGTGGAATTTTACAATCAGCAGGAACAGACACGAAAACGAATTTTGCTAAATCATTACTACTGAGAGTATATTGTCCACTGCTATTGGTTTTAGTAACGGTCAAACCGTCGCTGACAACTACATCAGGAATACCTACATTAGCAGCAGTTGCAACTTTACCCGTAATGGTGAAATTAACGGCCTTAAGCGGAACTGCCATCAGACTAAAAACTAGTGCTAACAAAAACACTAACTTTATATTACTTTGTATTCTCAATTTTGCACTTTTCATTATTCATTGTCCCTTATAAATTATATCTCCCTTTTGGATACACGCTATATTCTTTCGCTTGCGACCAAGGCAACACGCCTGCACGTACCATCCATGCGTCGTAGGCTTTGCTAAGTTGTTTGACCACCTTTGGATTTTTATCCGCCACATTATTCATTTCACTACGGTCTTTATCCATATCGTAAAGCTCCCAAGGTTCATCGTAGAAACCCACTAACTTCCATTTACCAAGTCGCACCACCCGATTCCCTTCATGTTCATAGAAAATAGGTGTATTGTGGATAGCTTTTTTCTTGCCTTTAAGGGTAGGAGTAATACTTCTGCCATCGGTGATAGGATAGTTATTATCTCCAATTTTTGAAGGCCATTTCACACCCGCAACATCCAAACAGGTAAGGGTAATATCTTGTAGAAAAGCATATTGCGGCAAAATGGAGTTTTCCATGCCTTTTTTAACACCTTGAGGCCAATGCACAATCAATGGAGACTGGATACCCCCTTGATGAGCGAAGTGTTTAAATTCGCGGAAAGGCGTGTTCACAAAATTAGCCCAAGCTTTTCCGTAGTGCGCATGCTTTTCAGATCCGCCGCCATATACGCCTAATTCTTCAAAGACGATAGCGGAACCCAACGGATTACTTTCCGCTTCGCCACCATTATCAGAAAAGAAGAAAATGAGGGTATTATCAAACTGATTTGTTTCTTTCAGATAGGCAATCAGCTTCCCAACATTTTGGTCAACTCTATCCACCATACCAGCATAAGAAGCCATGATAGCATCCATGCGATCTTTTTGTTTAGGCGTTAAACTCTCCCAAGAAGGGATGCTATCGCCCTGCGAACCAAGTCGCGTAGAAACACCTGCTGGCGGTGTAAGTTTCGTATCAGCAGGAATCACACCTAGCTCGAGTTGTCGTTCATAGACTCTTTGGCGCAACACATCCCAACCTTCCATAAAGCGCCCTCTATATTTGGCAAAATCTTCGGGCATAGCTTGGATGGGGAAATGCGGTGCATTATAGGCTAAATATAAGAAAAACGGATCATCAGCTTTTTGTGCTTGATGTTCTTGAAGGAATCCAATGGCTTCGGAAGTGAAGGCATCGGTTGTATAATACCTTTCTCCCGAAGCTTGGATATGCGTATTTCCTCTGTACAATTCAGCTGGTTTGAAGTAGTTGGTAGTGCCAGGCAGCACCCCATAGTACTTATCGAACCCACGTTGCAGGGGCCAAGTCATCGTATCGGTAGAATGGAGATGCCATTTGCCCGAAATATAGGTGCTATAGCCCGCAGTTTGCATCATTTCAGGAAGCGTATGAACATCTTCTTTATCAATCAACCATCCCCTATATTCAGCAGGGATATACATCCTATCTTCGGGCACCATTTCGTTTTTGGCAGGGTTCGGTCGGAAGACCATATGCCCTACGCCCACTTCGGTAGGATATAGACCAGTCATCAGGCTAGCACGCGAAGGGCAGCTGCGACTGGTGGTAAAAAACTGATTAAAACGCACACCATCCTCAGCAAGTTGATCGATATGAGGAGTTTCGATTAGACCGCCATAGCTGCCTATGCCTGAGAACCCTAAATCGTCCACTAAAATGATGATTACGTTTGGTTTATCTCCCTCGGCAGCTTGCACCGAAGGAGAGATTAAACCAGATGTTAATATGCTTGTACCAACTAAATATTGGAATTTCCTGAAAGAATGATTACTGAATTGATACATCTTGAAAAATTAATTATTTAATACATTTAAAGTTGAAAGGTTGGCCATCAACCATTAAGTTAATGATATACACACCTGCTGATAAATTAGATCCAGCGATGGTATTTTGAGAAGCAGAAACAGTTTGGCTTATCAATAAGCGACCATTTACATCATGCACTTTCACTACAGCAGCTTCTTTCAGACCTTTCACTTCAAATCCGTTTGTCAAAGTATTGAAATACACCTTAACTGTTGAGCTTACAGGTTTTTCAACACCTACTTGCACACCTGGAGTAGCTGATTTCACTTCAGAAACATTTGAAACGTACGTTCCATCAGTAGCACGTACGCGGTAGTAGTAAGTTTGGTCTTGTATCAAATCGGTAAGTTCTTCAGAAGTAGCAGTTACGAGTTTGCTGCTATAGCCTGGGAGAGTATTAATTTCTTTACCTTTTACATAGATATTAGTCACACGGCTTGTTCCACCAATTGTGACAACCCAAGCAGTTTTTACCTCTGTACGTAAGTTACCATCAACTACCCAACGAATGAATAATTGAGTTTGATTATCACAGGCAGAAGGAAGAGGTAGATCTGTTAATTTACTATCAGCATTATATCCAGCTTGTGGCATAGTTAATTGACTATTAGGTACTGTTATCCAGTCAGCATCTGTGCTAAAGCGATATTGAACCTCCATAGTTTTTGGTCCATTTGCAGAAGAATAATGCCATGATGATAATGTTAAATCAGCATATCCTGTTGCATCAATTTCAATTTGGAAATACTTAAGATAAACGCCATCTTCCCAACCTGTTGCAGAATAAGCATAGGGATTAATTTCCGTTCCAGAGCCAACACCATAAGGTATCGGATCTCCTTTAATAAGATTTCCTTCCTCATCGTACTCTCCATTTCCTGTGGCATTACAAGTTAGTTCTTTACCTTCATTATTTGTAGAGAAGATATTTGGAACTGCTATATCTCCTATTACATATGGAATTGGAAATGTCCAAGCTGCTAAAACATCTGCTTCCACAGCATTTGTAAATAATGGAGATTCTGATACATCCAACAGATAACCAGTTGCATCATCAACTGCATTCCATTCGGCCGTAAAGGTTGTTGTATTTATATTCGCTGCATCAGAAGCAATAGGAGCAATGGATTTCTTAGGAATACCTGTCAATCTAACATCATCTAAACGAATACTTCTAATGAAAGTTGCAGGTTTCAAAAATTTCAATTTCAAATTGCTTAAATCTACACTAGCTGGAATAGCTAATGCTGGGCTTCTATACCACCCTAAGACCTCATCTTTGCCTTCAAAGAAAGCATAAGGAATTTCCACCCAATCATCATTTTCCCAATAATACACTTGTAAAACACTTTTAGTTGAAGCATGAGCTTTATAATACCCAAAGGTTAGCTCTACATCTTCAAACCCTGAAGCATCAATCCCTTCCATCGCTACCCAGCAATCTGTAGGATTTGATGAGTTAAAGAAGATATTATTTGCACCAGAAGCTTCACGGTAGTATGGTGCATTCATAGCTGCACTGACCTGTGTCTTTCTAACATCAAGATTTCCATCATCAGTAATAGTAAGTCCAGGATTTTCCCATCCAGTCCATGCTGATGGTTTTGGATCACCTGCTACGTCTGTCCCCATATTCTCCATAAAGAACGTGGTACGTTGCCCATTAGCCAAAAACACACTGAGTATGCTGGCTACAATAAAACTGAGTAAATAATTTGTTTTCACACGCATACATTAATTGATTTAATTGTTTTGAGTTGTTTTGCGAGATTGTATTATTATAATTGTTCTGTGTAAGTATTTCCAAAATCGTCTGTTACAACGACTTTTATTTTTGCTTTGTTATTTTTGGGTTTATAATGAAATAATTTATGGGTCTTAATAGGCTCTAATTTAGGCTTGCGCTCAGGTTTTTCTGGCCCAATAAAAAAGTCGTACGCAATAGGGTCTGTGCCCGTAAATTGAGTCATTGTGCCTTGAAGTATATCATTTTCATAGACTTCAATTTTCCATTTAGGGTTGTAGTTCCAGATATGTGCTACTACCTTATCTTTCTGCTCTTCAACTGTATTAAGGGGATATAGGTTGAATTGATAACGTTTATCATGTTTCGTAGCTTTAAAATACTGATTTACCAAACGATTGCCTTTAAATTCAAGTACGCCATAGCCATTCGGACAGCCATTGGTGTTGATATCGCCTGCCCATGAATTACCCATAGTTGGACTGTAGGTGTATTCCACTATATCATCTGAAATTTGATTGAAATTCATTCTGTGCGTATGTCCTGATATGAACACCACCTTATACCCCTCTAATAAAGCGAGCAGTTCATCTGCATTTTTCAAAATGGGGGTGAGGTTGACTCTATATACGGGGGAATGCATACTGATAATCAAAAGTTTATCTTTATCCACATACGCTAAATCTTTTTTCAGCCATTCAAGCTGTTGTTTGTCGATTCTTTCTTGGTATTTTGTTCTTTCTTGATAGACAATATTGTCCAAGGCGATGATATGACAATCGCCTCGATTGAAGGAATAAAAGGTAGGACCAAAAAATTGCTCAAAATAATGAGAAGCTTGGTAGTCATCGTTTTTTGTGTGCTGGTCGTGGTCGTGGTTACCAATCACTTGAAAATAGGGGAAGGAAAGCTGTTTGAAAGCCTTCACATAGTCAGGATACATTCTGGGCGCATCCCATAGATTGTCACCAGCCGTGATACCTACGAAAGGGGTTTTTGGGGGATAAGAAGCTTTCAGCTCCATTACATCTACGAAAGGCTCTACTTCAAAGCGTCTCATATCTGCTTTGATTTGAGCTTGAGGGTCGGCCATCACAGTAAGCACAAAGTTTTCATCTTTTTTCTTCTTTTTAAGTTGAAAATTGATTTTTAAATCACCTGTCTGACCTTTAATATCTTGATAAAATTGAGGAATTTTTCCTTTATGGGGAATTTTATAGTTTGAGGGAATGCTGATAAAGACAAATTTTGCAGAGTCGTTCTTGGGCATTTCGTAATGTCCCTTTTTGTTGGTTTTGGTAACTGAATATCCATCGCTAACCACCACATCAGCAATGCCTCTATCTTTGTTGTTTCTAACCGTTCCTTTCAGTACGGCATTGGACTGAGCATACAGAGAAAAAGAGTAGTTACAAAGCAAAAGCAAAGCAACTACAGGAATCCATTTAAAATGTTTTGTCATATTCGGTAAAAGAAAGAAGAATGGGATTATCGAAATAATCCCATTCAAAATTAAAAGTTTATTTCACAACTTTGAAGTTATGCATTATACCATCAGCATAAACAGTAACAACATAAACACCCATTGGGTAGTTGCTTGCACTGATAGTTCCATTTGCAGCTGTTAGGCTTTTTTGCTCAAGTGTGCGACCGTTTAAATCAGCAACGCGAACAGTAATAGTCTTCGCATTAGCTTTCGTTCTCACTTGGAAAGCATCATTCGCTGCACTATAGAATACATTGAAGTTCTTAGCATTGCTTACAGACTCAATACCTGTTTTCCATGTAGTCACTTGTTTCACTTCAGAAGCATTAGAAATAGATTTGCCATCAGTAGCACGTACGCGGTAGTAGTAAGTTTTATTACCTTCTAAACCAGTAACTTCGTGAGAAGTGCCTTCTACCACTTTAGCACCGTATCCTTCAATAACTTCTGCATCTTTTCCATTCACATAAGGTTCAGCAAACCAGTGTGTACCACCACTTGTTACAATTAAGTTAACAGCATTAGCAGGAGCAGACCTCAAAGAACTTGTTGGAGTCCATCTAACAGAAACCGCTGGTTGGTTATCGCAAGCATTTGGAAGAGCAAGATCGCTTAAAGTAGCAGTAGGACCAAAATCAGCATTTGGCATTAATAAGTCACTATTTGGCACATCAATCCAGTCTGCGTCATCACTTAGACGATATTGGAGTTTCATGTTTTTTGGGCCATTCCCTGAAGAATAGTGACGCGAAGACACTGTAAGATTATAAAATCCTGTGGCATCGAAAGTTGTAGTAATATGTTTCTTATAAACACCATCTTCCCAACCTGTAGTAGTGATAGAAAATGGTCGGGTAGCAGATCCTGACCCACTTGGATAAGGTATTGGATTAGCTGCATTACCTGTACTTGTCCAGAACAACTCAATACCTTCATTATTAGGCGAATAAATACTTGCCACAACAGGATCTCCTTTCACATAACCTTCGAAATTCCATGCAGCAATGATATCAGCTTCATCTTCAGAAGCAAAAGTAGGATCATCAGACACGTCTAAAATATAAGCTGTAGCATCTTTTACTGCCTCCCACGAAGCTGTAAATCCTGTGGCTGAAAGGTTAGAAGCATCTGCTAATGTAGGACCATCAAAAAACTTAGGCACACCTGTCAACCAAACGTCGTCTAAGCGCAACGTATTTGCTTTGAAAATCTCAGGTTTTACAAATTTAAGCGCTAAATCTGCTCTTTGTGCTGCTGGTGGAAATTGGATTACTGGACTTAAATACCAACCTGATGGTTCTTCAGCCTCTTCATTGAAATCAAATTCAACTTCAACCCATTGACTACCATCCCAGAAGTAAACATCCAAGTAGCTCTTGTCTGTACCATTTTGCTTATTATAGCCAAATTGCAATTGAATATCTGTAAAGTTTGATGCGTCGATTCCACTCATAGTGAATCCGCATTCAAAATCTTCAGTTTCTTCTGCTGACACTGCAACAAAAAACAGGTTATTTTGCCCTGATGCAGTTTCTCTATAATAAGTTCTTGTTGTATCAGAACTTGGATACGTGTTACGAACATCAGGGATATACTTAAACCCTTCCGTTGAAAACACTAAATCTGCGTTATGCCAATCTGTAAATGCAGCCATTGTAACTGTCGAACTGGAAGCTGCTTGCTCCCCAAAACTCTCGGTAAAGAATACTTGACGTTGTGCTTGCAGCGTGAAACTCACAAGCATACCAATTAATAGCATTGGTAAAAAGTACTTTGTTTTCATAAGCTTTAAAAATTTAAAAGTTAGTAAATTGATAGTTTATTAATTAATTTTTGATTGATATAGTATGGATTAATAGGATTGCCATCCCTTATAGATAGCAATCCTATACATCTATTTTTTAATTATCAGCATCGAGTTTTGTCACTTTGAAATTATCAAAGAAGAAGCGGTTCGATTCATTCAATCTATTTTGTTCACTATTTTCTACACCCGAACGTATTCTGAATTGGGTGTTAGATGTTGCGCCATAGATAGTAGCTTTGAAGTTTTTGAATGGTTCGGTTTGTTCCTCACCTGTTCTCAACCAATAGTCCACATCAAAAGCATAGCTTGTATAAACTTGGCTATTGATAGTTCCGCCATTTCTCACTTCTATCACGATACCATCAAGGTCGACCACCTTACCTGTTGCAGAAGAGTACATCGCTACATCGAAGCTCACCTCTACTACTACTGCTTTAAACTGCTCAATACCTGAGAATGGAGGTGAGATTAGGTCACCACCCACTTTTGTTTTGCCTAATTTGATGAGACCCTCGCGCATATAGGTAGCACCTAATTCTTGTGTCCAACCATATTTAGCAATGGTATCTTGTTGTTCTGCATTGATGTTTGCATTATTAAATCCTAACTCGTTGGTTGGGAAGTTAGCAGCAGTACCACCAAAAGTTTCTACCGTAATCCAAGAGAAATCCTCTTCGTAATATACATAACCAGCTGGTTTACCATCATCAATAATAACTTGGAACACCACAGGCTCACCTGATTTCGTTTCATCTTCTAACATGACAATATCATCAACACGAACACCTGGTTTAGTTGTTTCAAGTTTGTAGTATGCATAGCTCAAATCGGAAACTTGGAATTTACTTGTAAGCAAAGCCCAACCAGCAGCAGCGGAGCGTGTATAGGGTAATTCCACCCAATCATCTCCATTTTTACTGATCAGCAAATTCAAATCTTCTGCATCGAAAGCATCAGGTGCATATACACCAAAGCTAAGAGTGAAATACTCTTTTTCTTTTGTACTTACTTGTCCCCAAATAAGCGTTGAATTTACTTCAGACAGCAAAATATTATTACCTCCGGATGCTCCTGTATACCCTTCTGATGGATTACTGCTATCCACTAAAGCACCGTTTACACCAGTGTAGCGGGTAAATAGACTCCCTATACCTGTTTTCGTCCAGTTATCAAAGAAGTTCACATCCACCATATTCGCAGTTTCTGCACCCATATCTTCCACTAAATAATATACTGTGGCATTTTTATCCGTTTGTGTGATAAGAATTTGCACTGTTTTACCACTTAAAGTTTCAAGCGTAACAGTAGCTGATCTTTCCTCATCGCTATCATTAGAAGTAGCTGTTAGCTCGATGCGCGTATCGCCAGTTCCAGCAGATGGAAAGATGGTTAGCCATTCATTTTCTTCATCTTGTTGAACCGAAGCAATCCAATACACATTTGATTCTACGTCAATAGATGGTGTATTCCCTTCTGGGTCCATTCCCATATTGTTGATAACAAGCGCTTGAACGCTTACTTCCACTCGTGGGATGATTTCTTCTCCTTGCTCAGGTTCGCAAGCAAAGAAGAGTGTGCCCATAAATACAGCCAAGCCAGTGATATACACCCAATTTTTAAATCCGTTTTTCATTGCTGTTTATTTTTAAGTTTTCTATTCTAATGTTGTTCTATTAAATTCTTTTGGTCGCGTCATTGTTTCTGTATATACATTACCAAATCTATCTGTCACCGTAATATCTAAGGTGGATGATGGACTCTTTGTTTTCACCAAAAACATATGCGCATTATTATTCGTTACGAAACCATCTGTTACCGAACCATTATCTCTCTGACGAAGATAATCGTAGGTGTATGTATGCAGTGGGTCGCGAATAAACACACGATTTGCTGAAATTGATGTTCCATCTTCTTTCACATCTATCGTCCAATCTGTATCGTAAAAATACACATTGACCAGCACATCATTCTCTTTGATACTGGAATAGTCATTCAATCTATTACCTGATAATTGAGTCAAAATATTACTTACTTCAGGCAGACTATAGAATGCTTTGACTTCATTCATATCATAGCTTCTAAATTGTTTTGATTTATCCAAGCCAACGCTTTTGTAGTACCATGATATATCTCTTCCATTGACTTCAAACACCCCATAACCCGCAGGTGAACCATCTCTACAAACACCTAATTTAGAGTGTTTTCCACTCCACCACCAAGTTTCGCATACAGCAGCAATATTATGCTCCTGAATGTTGCTTCTTACTTGGACATGTGTATTGTGATGAGTATGACCACTTAGGAAATGCACATCAGTAAACCCATTGAAATAGTTATGAAACTCCGTAGCTTTATAGCTTGGGTTCAGTGACAATGAGGTCGTGAAATTCGCATTATAATTAGAAGTAGTCGGGCAATGGAAAGACACTACGATAGGTCTTGTTTTATCTGTAACAGTCGCCAAGTCTTCTATCAGCCATTGAGCTTGTTCATCAGAAATATATTTATGATAATCCCTGTCACCAATGGTGCCTATCATTCCTCCTTTATTTAGATAGATGACATTATCTAAGAAAATATAATGCACCTCGCCCATATCCATAGAGAAATAGGTAGGTCCGAACACCTTCTTATAAGGAACTTCTGCATCAAAATCATTAGCATGATAAGGGTCATAATCATGATTGCCTATTACATGATACATAGGAGCAGCAAAATTGGAAACCGTTTCCTTATAGCTTGCAATATCATAGGTTTTAGAATACCAATAGGCATCCCAGCTCATATCGCCAAGCATTAAGGCATATACAGGTGTATTACCTTGTGCTTCCACAAAATTTCTCGCATCCTTCATAAAACCATTGGCAAACTGCGCCATGTCGTTGTTAGAACTAGCACCTCTATTCGCAAGGTGCAAGTCCGCTGCAACCAACAAGGTGTGTTTGGTATTGTCCACTTCTACTAATTCAAAATTATGCTGTTCTGTAGACCCTGCACCGCCCGACAAAGAAGCCCAGAAGCCTGGAGTCGCATTGTTGGTAGTTCGAGGTTGATAGCCTGATGGGGTACAAATAAACACATAGCCATGTTTCTTTTCGGAGTTAAGCCAATAGTGACCATTTTCATCCGTCACCGTTGTCACTATTCCATCAGAAACACGCACATTAGGCATGGGCTCCAAACCACAATAAACAGCACCTTTAATGGAGTTACTTCCTTTATTTGGTACATTTGTATCATATACTAAAGTAGTGGTAGTAGTCCCTAATTCCTGTGTTTTTTTGCCCCTTTCGAGTGTTATCTTATAGGTTCCATTTTGCAATTCCTCGCTCACAACAAAAGAAGCATAGCTATCTCTAATAGTAGTTAGAGGAATGTGAAGGGATAGTGTAGTGCTTTGAAAAAACAGCTCATCCCCTTCAAGAAAACCTTTTCCACTAATGCTATGCGAACCACCAAGCGGCAAACTCATTTGTTTGGGAATGGAGAAGTTCGTAATCAATGTGGATGTTATCCCATTCTCATCAGGATCGTCTTCTTTCTCATCACATCCCCAAAAAGGAGATGCGATGAGCATTATGAAGAACATTGGAAACAGAAAATTTCTTAGAAACAATTTCATTAATTCTTTTATTTACGTTTTATTTTTGTTGCGTTAGTCGCACTACTCCCAAACGATTTGTACCAGAGTTACCGATATTAGAGGTTTGGGTTGCTCGTTTTTGAGAGTTTACTCTCAGACGAATCACCACTTTACTCTTGCCTTTAATAGCATCTGGCATTTTGAAAATATAGTGCATCAAGTGTTGTGAGTTGTTGAAATCGCACACAACATATTCATCAACATAATTCCAATTTGCAAAAGGAGTATCTTCTGAATCAGCCCACTCAAGTGTGAAATAAGCTGGACCTGAAGTACTACTTGATGAAGAGAATTGTAAATACAAATCACCAGCACCCGTTGCATTCAGGGTAGAAGTAGTGATAATCCATGCTTCACCTGAGCTACCGCCAGATATACTGGAAGAAGGATTACCCCACCAATATTGTGTATTCAATCCCCAATAGGATAAGTCATTGCTATAGCCAACTACAGGTGTTCCATCAGGATTCAAGTCGTACGGTTTCATACGTGCTTGCGATGACACAAAGTAGAAAGCATCAGGTGTACTTGCAGTAGCCACGTTTTGGTTAGGACGACCTGTGAAACCAAGCGTACCAGAACCAACAGATGCAGAAACTACAGGGTAAGCAAGTCTTATAGGCCATGGACCAATCTGCATAATATCACGTGATAGAGCCGTTGCTTTATCTGTAGAAACTTGATTATCTTCATGGTTTCGTATTCTGATGATGTGTTGTACTTTGTTATTTTTCACACGCTTCATCATGATACCTGTTAGCGAACCAGAACCTTGTGGCATCGTAACTTTAAATCTATCCAAGAAAGAAGGAGAGGTGTACATTTTCATAAAGTTACCTTTTCTATCTCTCACTAAATGACCGTAATCAAATGTATCATCTGAGTATGGTTCCGCAGTAGATGTCCAGTTAGCCGCCTTTTTATTGTATTCAGCTTCAGCAATATTCACATAGGTACCAACAGGAAGCACAAATTCAACTTCTTTCAAAGTAACCAACACATTTTCATACTGATTCAGATTCACTAAGTCGGTAATTTCAATAGGAGTTATTCCTGCTGATGGCGTAGCCTCGTGAACGAAAGACGGAGAGAAAGAAACAGCCTTGCTGGCTTTCGTGTTTTCATCCAATACGAAGGAAGCACCATACATATGTACTTTTACATGGTCGTTCAAATCAAATGTATTATCATCATCATTAGAGAACTCAATCCAAACGCCTTTGTTCGAGTCATCTTGAACCACTATTTGTGTTTTCTTGAGAGCAAGGCGCGATCTATCGCTAATTACATATCCTTCAATATACACATTGTCGTTGATAGTTCCAATTCCATCATTTTCGTCAATTTCAGACATTAAATTTTTGATAGACACTTTGGTTGCATTTGCGAAGTCGTTAGCTAAGTCTAATTGTGTAATAAACATCGTTAGCGACTCATCTTCACCAATCATAGAAAAAGTGATAGAGCCAGAGCGTTGCACTCCTTCATTCTTATCAACTAAAATCATCTGGGTTGAATCTGTAGCTTCAGCAATTGTAAGCCAATCGTCGTTAGAAACAGCTTCCCAAGCGATATTAGCACTCACTTTCACGGGGAATTTCTCGCCTATAGAAGCCACAAATTTAGGTGATGATGAGTAGTTGATTTTCAAGAAAGGGTCGGAAGGCTCTTGATTGAAAGGGATTCTTCCCATCACTTGCCCTGCACTATTTACAACATTAATATTAAAATTAAGTTCGTAAGCAGTAGGGTTTTCAAGTATTTTCACACCGAAGCGACCATCATTTTTACCTTCATTAGGCCAAATTTCAACTGAATTTTCACGGCCAGCATCAGGAACTAATCGCCAAGCGCCAATATTCGATTCCATGTAGAAATAGCGCGAGCCTCCTTTTTTAGGGAAAGAATCCACAAAATTTTCAGGTATGGGCGTATCGTATTCTACACCTTCTTTATCTTTTAATGTCAATCCGAATTTTACATCTGTACCCACAGGGTCGGTATCTTCCACACAGGAAACAATTGCCATACCCGTTATCAAAGCTACTATCAACATCAAATAGAAACTTTTCAGATGCATTGATTTATTCAATATTTTCATGATTCTCAATAATTTAAGCATGTTAGTTATTTAATTGTAGCAGCTTGTTTACTCCACCAAATGGGGGTACGCATATTATCTGCTCCACCATAATCAGCCTTCATTCTACTCACAGCCTTTTGGTATTCCGTAGGATTGGTAGAAGCTGTATTAACAGGATATTCAAAACGTGTTGGCAATACGTGATTGTTGAAAGTACCCATACCCACATTCAATTTAGGGTAGCCCGTACGGCGGTAGTCATGCCAAGCTTCGTAGCTCACCCAGAACATAGCGATGTATTTCTGATTCAGAATATTCTCTAAGGTTCCGTCATATGGAGCATAATTACTGATGAAGTTATTGATGGTTTCATCTGTAATGCCTGATTTTTTAGGGTCTACACCAATCCAGTATTTCACAGAAGAGGTAATACCTTCAATATAATAATCTTGTGCCGCCAAATCGCCACCTGGTATCGCTCCAATTTTCGCAGCCTCTGCAAAAATAAACTGTAACTCATCATATTTCATGATAGAATAGGGAGAGGTATAATCGCCCAATACTGCTTTGTTAGGTAATGCTGAGCCTGATTTATCTGTTTCTTGCGAACCAGCACCACTCGCTACACCTTGCCATGCTCCACCTCTTTGTACAAAATAAGTAGATAAGCGTGGGTCATTAGCTTCATCCATCATATAGATGATTTGCTCAGCAGCCGTTCTACCATTAAATGTACCTTCCGTTTGATCACCAAAGCGATTGGTATAAGGAACAACACCTGCATAGTAAATGGTAGCATTATCAGCATTACTTTCAAAAATCGGATAGGTGATGGAGTTATTCATAATCTCACTGATTTTTTCAAATACCGTAAGTTCATCATTTCCATCCGCAGAATAAGTAATTTTCACATCACTTCTATTACTTAAGCGCATAAGCAATCTTAAATAAAGAGAGTTATTAAACTTTTTCCATTTTGAAATATCACCACCGTAAATCAAATCTTTGGTAGGCGATTTAATAGAAGAACCCACATCGTATAGGCTATTCGCTTTTTCTAAAGTAGCGTATAGCTGTCTGTAAACCTCTTCTTGCGTATCAAATTTAGGGAAGAAGTTTGTTTTTTCTACGAAATTATTATCCTCATCGTAAAAAGGCAAACTTTGGAAAGCTTCGCTGCAAGGAATATCACCAAAAATATCCGTTAAATTAGATAGATACAGCACCTTAAGTGTAAGTGCCATAGCTTCCACATTGATGTCTTGCTTACCATCTAAGCGCGCCAGCTGACGCATGTGGTTAGCATTAGCAGCCCATGTATATAAACTATTCCACGTACCAGCCATTACAGAGTTACCAATCACATACCTATGATAGGCATTATTGGATGTACCTGATACGGTGTATTGTATCAACTCTCCATTAAACAACCAAGTACGATAAAGCATACCATCAACACCTGTAAAAATAACCTCTTCTAATAGGTTAACAGGCGATATCTCCCAATACTTAGGGACATTTGGATTGTCGTTATACTTATCAAAATTATCCGTACAAGATAATTGAAGTGCGACAATCACTGTTAAAATCAAAATATATTTTAGCCGTTTCATACGTTTAAATTTTAATGTTTTAGAATGATACTTTTAGATTAAAACCATAGGTACGAGTCATGGGGAAACCTCCCGTCTCAATTCCTCGATTTAAAGAACCGCCACCAAACGAAGCCACTTCTGGGTCGTATTGAGGCCAAGTTGATATGCTGAACAAGTTGGTTGCGTAAACTCCCACTGCCACATTCTCAATATACTTAATTTGCTTAAGTGTTTTGGCTGGTAGTCTATAATCTAAACGCGCCTCTTTCATCTTCAAATAACTTGTACTGAAGGTGTTTTGCTCCACATTATTTCTATTCCAAACTACTGTGTTGTAGTAGTCAACAATATCCGTAGTAATTTTCGTATTTTTAGAATAGGTACCATCTTCATTCAAATTTACCCCTTCGTGTATCAAACCTTCGTAACGCCCTTCCAAGGTATTGGTTAGTTTACCCATATACGATAGAGCAAAATTGGTTACTGAATAAGCTTTACCGCCATATTGTCCAGCGAAAGTCATATTCAATGAGAAGTTTTTATAGGTGATGGTTTGTGTCATACCCGCTTTCCAGTCTGGGAAAATACTTCCTAAATCCTGCATTTCATCCCCAATAATTGGATTGCCTGTTTTAGCATCCACTATATGTTGTCCAGATACATCTACTTTAGTATCTCCATCCATATAGAAAGAGCCTTCTGGTGCACGTTCGTAGCCCACTCCATAAATTCGCCCTAACTCTGTTCCAGGATAAGCATAGATAAACACACGACTACCAACGGTATTACTTGCGTTAAGCTGCCATAGTTCAACTCCAGGAGCCAATTCAACTAATTTATTCCAGTTTTTACTCCAGTTTAGGTTCATATACCAATTCCATCTTTTGGATTTAATAGGCTGAATACGAGTTGAAATTTCCACTCCTCTATTGGTTACTTTACCTGCATTAATTACCTGTGATGAAGCACCTGTTGCCCAATCGGTTGGCACACTGATAATCTGATTTGTAGTAGCCGCATCATAATAAGTAATATCAAAACTTAATCTATTTCTGAAGAGTCGCGTATCAATACCAAACTCCCAGCTCTCGATATTTTCGGGCTTCAAATCTTTATTTTGAATGCGTCCATACAATTTATACGCACTGGTAAAATCACTATTGCTATACACTTGTTCCAATTGATAAGGGTCTGTATCATTACCCACATTAGCCCAAGAAGCTCTTACTTTCAATAGGTCAACCCATCTTGCATGGTCTCTAAAATTGAATAGTTGGTCGAGCAATAAGCTGGTGTTGATAGATGGATAGAAGTAGGAGTTATTGCCTTTTGCAAGGGTGCTCGACCAGTCATTACGACCAGTAACCTCAGCAAACACTATCCCTTTCCAGCTAGCAGAAACAAATCCAAACAAGCTATTGATGCCTTTTTCTCTTCTCACATTCGATTGGATAATTTGGCCATCGCTATTTTGCAATTGATATACATTGTATGTAAATAACTTAGGAGCTGTTTGGGTTATTGAACGGTATTTATTCACCATGCTATTTCCACCAAAGCTTGCATTAAAATCAAAATCACCAAACTGATCTTTATAAGAGAATAAGAAGTCGTTATTGATTTCGAACGCATTGATGTTTTGCTCGCGGTACATACCTGTACGGTGCGAAACTGAATAGTAAGGTTTTCTTTGTGTACGGAAATCACCATACCAGTCGATACCAGAACGTAATATAAAATCTAATTTTTCTGGGATGATATTCACGCTTACACTGGCATTACCAAACACCCTGTCACGTGCCATCGTATTCAAATGCTCATACACTTGGAAGTAAGGGTTATCACTATCATAGTTGATTAGGTTGCTATTACCCAATCCTTCTTGGTGAATTTGAATCAATCTTCCACTAAAATATTCATCTTTGAAATCATTTACATCTACCGCTGCAGGTGCCCAAATCAAAGTGTATAGTGGAGTAGCCGAGCTATAACCAGACATAGGTAAATTATCACTATTCTTAGTATAGTATGTTACTTTTGATGCTAAAGAAATGCGATTATTAATCTGTTGACTGATAGATATATTGAAGTTTTGAGAAGTATAGCCTGTATTAGGCACTATCCAATCATTGCGTGTGTCTCTAAGTGAGAATCGGATTGATCCTCCTTTACCTGTAGAAGCATCAATGGTGACGCTATTATTGTAGGTAACACCTGTCTCGAAGAAACCTTTATACCAATCTTTTGGCTCATAAGGAAGTAAGGTAAACTCTTCTGTTTCCCAGTTTTTAGAACCATACATATAGCGTAGCTGACCTTCAAATTTTTCACCGAAGTTATAGCGTGACCAAAAGCGATTGGTTGTACCCACTTTCCACCATGAGAAAGGTTGAGGAACTACATCATCACGGTTGTTTTTACTATAGTTCCCAGAGCCATATTCATTTTGGAATTTAGGCCAGAAACCAGCTTGTTCAAGTGTTAAAGATGAATTGACAGTCACACCTAAACCTTTTGTTTTAGTACCTGATTTAGTGGTGATGATGATAGCACCATTCGCGGCGCGTGAACCATAAAGTGCAGTTGCAGATGGCCCTTTCAATACTGAAATCGACTCGATATCCTCAGGGTTTAAATCACCCACACCTCCACCGTAGTCGATAGGAGCATCGGCATTAGCATACGAACCTTCGGCATTACTCGGAGTAACGTCGCTACTTACTGGCACCCCATCAATAACAAATAAGGCAGTGTTTTTATCGTGCGATAAAGAACCTTCACCGCGAAGGGTAACACGCATAGACCCTCCAGGTCCAGCTGATGATTGATCGAAGTTCAAACCTGCTACCTTACCAGAAAGACTGTTCATCCAGTTACCTGATACGGTATTGTTCAAGTCATCACTACTCACTTTAGAAAGAGCATAACCTAAAGCCTTATCCGCTTTTTTAATACCCAAAGCAGTAACTGTTACCTCTTCTAATTGTACACGTGAAGGGTCTAATCGCAGAGCAAGCTCCTTATTATCCGCATCTTTCACTGTTAAATTCTGACTAAGCTTGTCATATCCAATATAACTAGCTTCTAAAACTTGATTGCCAATAGGCACGTTATTCAAAACGAATTTACCGTTGATATCCGTCACAGTTCCAATCTGTGTACCCTTGATAGCAACAGAAACGCCTATCATAAAATCGCCTGTTTCGTCTTTAATAACCCCAGTCAACCTTCCCGTTTTGGCTTGCACCAAAGCTTCGGCTGCATGCGATTGCTCTGTTGTAGCTCGCAAATCTACTGGCGATATTAAAAACAAGCATAGCAGTAATGTGCTAACAAACAACCCGCTTCCTCTTTTCAGTGTGAAAGAGGAAAAATTGTTTTTCTGAAAATTAAGCTTCATTTCCATGTGTTTTGATGAATATAGAATTAATAATATCTTGCTAAATCTTATTGTGTGGATTCAACTGTTGATATCTGTTTTATTGTAATTGTAATCTCTCTTTTTCTTTGTTCCACGTCATAGCTGTAAAGCCTATCGCTATCACACTGGCTACCAACATCAGGATAAAAGTTGCATCCCAGCTGTAGTGCTGCACGATAAAGCCTATGGCTATATTTGCGAATAAAGCACCTCCCAAATAGCCAAACAAACCTGTCAGACCAGCTGCGGTTCCTGCGGCTTTTTTGGGTACTAAGTCCAAGGCTTGTACGCCTATCAACATTACAGGTCCGTAAATCAAGAACCCTATGGCTATCAATGCAATATTGTCAACCATGATGTTTCCAGGAGGATTTAGCCAATATACCGCAACGGCTACCATCGTTAATACCATATATATAATAATGGTAGGTGCTCTTCTGCCTCTGAATATTTTGTCTGATATAATTCCGCATAAAAGTGTTCCAGGGATTCCTGCCCATTCATATAAGAAATAAGCCCAACCTGTTTCTTTTACTGAAAAGCCTTTTGCTTCTTGTAGATATAGGGGCGCCCAATCAAGCACACCATATCTCACCAAATAAATCATGGCATTAGCAATGGCTATCAACCATAAAAACTTATTTCTCAACACATAGGTTGTAAATATTTCTTTAGTTGAAAGCTCTTCTTCGTGACTAGCATCATAATCTGCTGGATAATCATTTTTAAATGCTTCGATATTAGGTAATCCGCAAGATTGTGGCGTATCTCTCACTAATAAATAGGTGATAAAGGATACGACAACAGCTATCATAGCAGGAAAATACATCTTACTTTGCCAATCTCCAAAAATAGCAACCCCTAGAATAGCTAAAGGACCAATCAGTCCGCCACCCACATTATGCGCCACATTCCAAATCGACATTTTCGTTCCCCTTTCTTTAGTAGAAAACCAATGCACCATCACCCTACCACAAGGAGGCCATCCCATACCTTGGAACCATCCATTCAAAAACATCATAATAAACATGATGGTTACAGAGGAGGTTAGCAAAGGAATAGTACCAAACGCTAAGACAGTAAGTGCAGAGAGTAACAAGCCCAAACTGAGGAATATGCGAGCATTGCTTCGGTCGGAAATACCAGCCATCAGAAACTTACTT
This sequence comes from uncultured Paludibacter sp., assembly GCA_964455235.1. GTDB lineage: Bacteria > Bacteroidota > Bacteroidia > Bacteroidales > Paludibacteraceae > Paludibacter. Next base: position 5,579 of record CAYVWK010000002.1, on the reverse strand, counting down.
AATCCATAAGCAATAGAGATAGCAGCGGCAACAATACCCAACTGACCCTCCGTAAAGCCCATGTCTTTTAAGTCGGGCATGATGAGCGAAAAGTTTTTCCGCACCAAATAATAGCCTGCATAACCGATAAAAATGCCTAAAAACACCTGCCAACGCAAATAGCTGTAGCGCGAATTGATTTTATGTTCGGGCAGCAGTTCTTTATGTGGAGCAGGTTTTAAAAAATTCTTCATACTATATAATATTAGTTCATTACATAGCCGTTTGCTATGGCTGTGTACTCTTCAACTTGTTGTTTCGCCCAATCTGCATCTTTTCCTAATTCATCTGCCATCACTTGAGCTACCTTAGGAGCAATTTCTATTGATTTGCGAGCATCCATATACAATGCTCTCACGCGACGAGCTAATACATCATCTAAAGTAAGAGCCATTTCATGACGCACTGCCCACACAACTTGCGATACAGTAAAATCCAATTCTTCATGTAATTTTTCGGCATAAGTAGGATTTTCTTTCTCTAATGCTAGAATCGCATCTTGATCGCTACCATACACATACATCCAATTACTTCTATCGGTCGTTACTTTATGTCCATGAATTTTCAAATCTTTGGTAACGCATGGTTTGAAAGGTAAATAGTTCTTTTTAATGGCTAAATCAATGGTCTCTTCTGCCATAATACGGTAGGTAGTCCATTTACCGCCAGTGATAGTCACTAAACCCGAATCGGCAGCCAAAAGTTTATGACTGCGGGATATTTCCTTGGTTTTCGATTCATCGGACATCTTTTTAGGTGCTGCTAAGGGGCGCAGACCAGCAAACACACAAAGTACATCTTTGCGCGTTATCTGTTTTGATAGATAACGGTTTGCCGTTTCAAGAATGAAATCCACCTCTTCTTCTAAAGCCATAGGCTCTAACACAAACTCTTTCACGGGTACATCAGTAGTACCTAGGATTACGCGATTATGCCAAGGCACACCAAACATCACACGACCATCGCTGGTTTTGGGAACCATGATTGCATCATCACCACCTAAAAATGACTTATCTACTACCAAGTGAACACCCTGACTTGGGCGCACCAAAGGAGCTTCCTTTGCATTGTCCATTTTAATCACATCATCTACAAAAATACCTGTAGCATTGATGATTGCTGTACCATGCAGTTCGAAAGTTTCGCCTGTAAGTTCATCTTTAACCACCACACCATTCACTCTACCGCTTTCGCTTTTCAGTAGGGAAGTAACACCAGCATAATTCACCACAGTCGCACCTTGCTCAATAGCGGTTTGCATCATATTGATAGCGAGACGAGAATCGTCGAACTGACCATCATGATATACAACGCCACCTTTCAACCCATTTCGCTCTATATGCGGAACAGCTTTAACCACATTCGCTTTACTCATTGGCAAAGAACGACCAAAACCCAAGCGACCTGCTAATACATCATACATCACTAAGCCTATGGTGTAAAAGGGACGTTCCCACCATGCATAGTTACCAATAATGAAACGCTGGTCTTTCACGAGGTGAGGGGCATTTTTCAACAAATAACCTCTTTCGCGCAAAGCCTCTCTAACCAATGCAACATCACCTTTCTGAAGGTAACGTACGCCTCCATGTACTAATTTAGTGCTCCTGCTCGATGTAGCTTTCGCGTAATCGGACTGTTCTAAGAGCACTGTTTTATAACCGCGGGATGCAGCATCTATGGCTATCCCTAAACCAGTAGCACCACCACCTATCACTATAAAATCCCAGTGTGGCGTGGCGTTCGATTTTAATTGACTAATAAAGTCTTCTCTTTTCATTTGTGTTATAGTTTTATCACATGGAACTTACATAACCTATTGTTTATCATGAAAACAGCTTTTTTTGATGGTAGATTTAATGTGTAAGTTTCAGTTTTTATATAAGTTAGTTGATTATTATATGCAAATATAAGACAATTTCCGTAAATCAAAACAATAATCGAAAGAATTTCTATATTAATCGTAAATTTAACACTTTTGATTTTAATTCAAATCGAAACTTGCAAGTTTAAAAATAAAGGTTTAATTTTGTTGCATTAAAAAACACTCAGCTATGGGAAACATCGCCAAAAGGCACAAATTAATACTGAATGAGCTTGAAAAAGAGGGCTTTGTGCGCGTTCAAGATCTAAGCAAAACCTTAGGAGTCTCTGAGGTCACTATTCGCAAGGACTTAAGTGAGCTTGAAAAACGAAAGTTACTATATCGAAATCATGGGAGTGCTAGCCCCATCTCATCGCTCACTATCGATACACATATCGACATCAAGGAAAAGATTCAAACCGATGAAAAAAACAGGATTGCGGAATATGCAGCTAAGATGATGGAGCCAGAAGACCGCATCATCATTGCATCGGGGACTACCGTATTAGCGTTCGCCAGGAAACTCACGGACCACCTGCCTCTAACCGTCATTACGCCATCTGTGAAAGTTTCTCTAACGCTTTCTTATATCAACAATATTGATATCATCCAGCTAGGAGGTACCATGCGTAAAAGTTCGGCTTCTGCTGTGGGTGCTTATGCTGAAAACCTTTTAGAGGAAATGATGTGCAATAAACTCTTCTTAGGCGTGGATGGTATTGATTTGGAGCACGGGTTGACGACCAGCAACTTGGGTGAAGCTCATCTCAATCAGCAAATGATTAAATCGGCTCAAAAGATTATCATACTTACTGATTCTACTAAATTTGGCAAAAGAGGTTTCGGTAAAATTTGTGACATTCATCAAGTTGATCAAATCATCACTGACTCAAATGCCCCTGCAAATACGGTTGAAGCGCTACGTGAAAAAGGAATTGATGTAGTTTTGGTCTGAAACATCTATTTTCTTATACTTTCGATTTTCCTCAAAATCGAAACCTATCTCCTTTTTTCGTAAATATATAACTCATGTATTTCTTCAGTATAACCTTCTTCGGAATAAGGTCTTTTTGGCATGCCTTCAATCAGCCGCAATTATTTATCATCTAACATTCCAGAAAACGAAAGCAATCAAAAGAAAAAAGAAAGTTTTATCGAAAGTTTTACCTTGAAATCAAAAAATATTAAATACATTTGCAAGACTGTTTGAATAGCACAAATAGTTGAACAGAGAATATATCGCTCTAAAACCCTTAAGATTTTATATCCATCAATGCAAACTACAACAGAAAAAAAATTTAAGTATTGGCAAACGCGTACCATCATTGCAACCATGGTAGGATATGCCTTTTTCTATTTTGTTCGTAAGAACTTTTCCTTCGCTATTCCTGGTCTGACCGCTGAATTTGGGATTACCAAAACTCATTTTGGAATAATCATGACCCTAGTAACGATTGTCTATGGTGTTTCACGCTTCCTGAATGGAGTGATTGCCGACCGCCTGAATGCGCGCTATCACATGGCTATCGGACTGTTTCTTTGTGCCATCGCTAACTTTGCTTTTGGGTGGGGTGATGACCTCAGCACACTGATTACTGGGCAGACAGGCGGACCAATGTTCGTGAATACTATGGTGCTTATTTTCGGCATCATCCTCATTATCAACAACCTAATACAAGGTAGTGGTTTCCCTCCTGTTGCTCGTTTGATGACGCATTGGGTTCCTCAAAATGAATTAGCTACTAAAATGTCGATTTGGAACACTTCGCACTCAATTGGTGCGAGCTTGGTAGCAATTTTAGCAGGCTATATCATGGGAACTTTCGGTACCAATATGAGCAATAACCCTGAAATCGTCAGTATGATAGCTGCCAACCTGAATGTGGATATGGCGGATACTGAAAAGATGAAGGGTGTATTAGAATCGGCTGCGCATATGGGCGCATGGAAGTGGTGTTTCTGGATTCCTGGCGCAATAGCTTTGGTGGGTTCGATTGGGCTGTTTATGGCTCTTCGCGACACACCATCTTCAGTGGGATTGCCCGAACTGCATACCGTTCACAAAAAAGGCAAAGACTCATCCGCTGAATACAAGGCTTTTGTGAATAAATATGTCTATCGCAATAAGTGGATTTGGATACTTGGTTTTGCGAATTTCTTTGTCTATGTGGTGCGTTTCGCGGTTTTAGATTGGGGTCCGACTTTCCTCAAAGAAGCACATGGCATGAGTCTAGCAAATGCAGGTTGGACTGTTGCTATTTTTGAGATTTTCGGTATAGTGGGCATGTTGCTAGCAGGCTGGATTACAGACAAATACCTCAAAGGGAAAGCACATCACACCTCGCTATATTGCATGGTGGGAGTAGCTATTTTCATGACCATCTTCTACCTCTTACCCTCCTCTGCTCCTTCGTGGACAATGATCTTAGTCTTGGCGATGTCGGGCTTTTTCATCTATGGTCCGCAAGCCCTCATCGGCATTGCTGCTGCTAACCAAGCTACTAACCGTGCTGCGGCTACTGCCAACGGATTAACAGGCTTATTCGGCTATGCCAGCGGATTAGTTTCTGGTCTCGGTGTTGGTTTGATAGTGGATTATTTCGATAAGGTAAGTCCAGGCAAAGCGTGGGACTATGTATTTTTGATGATGATAGGCATGGCGGTGATTTGCATCTTTATCTTTGCGTTGATGTGGAAAGCGAAAGCGCACGGATATGAGGAAGTGAACGCAGAAGTTGAATCAGTATAAATAAAAGAATTATGTATAAATATCAAGATAAAATGGGCTTGAGTGATATATCTAAACTTCAAGCTAAACTAAAGAATATCAAGCACTTTGCTTTGGATATGGATGGTACAATTTACAATGGTGCTACCCTTTTTTCATTCACCATTCCCTTTCTGAATTTTCTGAAAGAACATCATATCAGCTATTCCTTTCTGACGAATAATCCTTCAAAAAGCACCAAAGATTATTTGGACAAACTGGCGGGAATAGGTATTCAGGCGACTAAGAAGGAAATGTACACTTCGGCACAAGCAACGATTCAATACATACAGAAGAATCACCCTGAAGTGAAGAAGCTGTTTATTTTGGGAACGCCCAGTATGATTACTGAGTTTGAAGAAGCTGGTTTTATTTCCGCTGCTGATGACCCGAATGATGTGCCGGATATGTTGGTGGTTGGTTTCGATATGTCGCTGATATACACGCGCCTATGCCGGGCAGCGTGGTGGGCTAGTCAGGGCTTACCCTATATCGCAACCAACCCCGATTGGGTTTGTCCGACCGACCAACCCACCGTTTTAGTGGATTGCGGCTCGATTTATACCTGCATAGAAGCAGCTACCAAGCGCAAACCCGACGTGGTAATTGGCAAACCTGACCCTCGTATGCTGAGTGGCATTCTATCACGCTATCAACTTGAGCCTCACGAAGTTGCGATGGTGGGCGACCGCATCTATACCGATGTGCGTATGGCTTATAATGCAGGTGCTGTTGGGGTTCTGGTGATGTCGGGCGAAACAACTATGGAGATTGTGGAGGAGTCAGATTTAACACCCGATATCATAGCCGAAAACTTAGCTGAAATTCAGCAGATGATTCAAGATTTGAAATAGTCAATTCGCCTTGGTGATGGTCTTCCGCCATTCCATCCAGCCTACTACAGCCATA
>CAYVWK010000001.1:51072-53287 GCA_964455235.1 uncultured Paludibacter sp. | reverse complement strand
ATCGGTATATACAGGCATTGATTCGAGAAATTCAGCAGCGTAAGGATTATCTTCCTGATAAAAAAATAGCAACAATTTATTTTGGTGGTGGAACGCCTTCTGTATTGATTTACAGGCATTTTGAAGCTATTTTTGATGCTTTATATGAACATTATATAATTGATGCGGAGGCTGAAATCACTTTAGAGGCAAATCCTGACGATTTAAACGAGGAATATCTCCGTTTATTGACTACTCTACCTTTCAATCGTTTAAGTATTGGTATTCAAACCTTTAACGATAAGCTTTTAAAGTTATTAAATAGGCGACATAATGCGAAAGAGGCAATTTTAGCCCTTGAAATGGCACGAAAATATGGTTTCAATAATATTAGTATAGATTTGATATATGCACTGCCTAATCAGAGTTTAGAGGATTGGAAATCAGACTTATCGCAAGCTTTTGCCTTAAATCCTGAGCATATTTCAGCTTATGGATTGAGTTATGAAAAAGGTACGGAACTTTGGAAGATGCGGAAAGCTGGTGTAGTACACGAAACTGAAGATGAGTTGACTTTGGCAATGCTCGACTATATGCGTCTGATTATGACGGAGAAAGGCTATGAAACCTATGAGATTTCTAACTATGCCAAACCCGGTTTCCGTTCGCGTCATAATAGTGCCTATTGGAAGTTTATTCCTTATTTGGGTTTAGGTCCTTCCGCCCATTCTTTCGATGGAAAGTCAAGGCAGTGGAATGTCGCATCAGAAAAAATATATATTGAAAAGATTGAAAATGAAGCTGTTGTCTATCAAAAAGAGGTCTTAAGTCAGCAGGATTTGTACAATGACTATATCTTAGTTGCCTTACGCACATCAGAAGGAATAGATTTGCAGTATTTACAATCAATATATGGTGATGAATATCATCAATATTGTATGCAACAGGCTGATAATCAAATTAAAAATAATAATCTTATTTTGGAAGATCATAGACTTTTCTTATCAGAAAAAGGTATCCATATCGCAAATCCTATTACGGTAGAGCTAATGAAAACTGACTAAAATTGATTAATCAGTGTTAATCAAGCACTTTAAATCCTTGATTTTGACAATCTAACACAATAAAATCGTAAATTTGTCGCTAAACTTTTTATCATGGCAAAAAATAATACAGGTAATCGCTTTAGAAAACTCTTTATCCCTTGGTTTTGGGGGATTTTTTCAGGTGTTGTACTCATATTAGTTTTAGTTTTTTACCTTATTAATATAGGATGGTTAGGATATTTACCCCCTATCGATCAATTGCAAAATCCAATAAACAAGTATGCAACTGAGCTTTATTCATCTGATTTAAAGCTAATTGGAAGCTTTTCTGAAAGTAAAGATAACCGTATTAAAACAGAATATTCTCAAATTTCAACACATGCGATTAATGCCTTGGTTGCGACTGAAGATGAGCGATTTTACGAACATTCAGGCATAGATGTGAAAGCTTTGGGACGTGTATTTGTAAAAAGAGGTCTATTGCGCATGAAGAGTTCGGGAGGTGGAAGTACGATTACGCAGCAACTTGCCAAGCAGCTTTATTCTCCAAAAGCAGGGAATATCATCGAAAGAGCCCTTCAAAAGCCGATAGAATGGGTGATTTCAACTAAACTTGAAAAATTATATACCAAAGAAGAAATTCTGACATTTTACCTCAATCAATTTGATTTTTTATACAATGCAGTGGGAATTAAAACAGCTGCTTTTGTTTATTTTGATGCTTCATCAGATGATTTGAAGATAGAAGAAGCAGCTACCTTGATAGGCATGTGTAAAAATCCATCCTATTATAACCCCAAACGTTTTCCTGAACGTTCGATGAATAGAAGGAATACCGTGCTTCAACAAATGAATAAAGCAGGATTTATCAATAAAGAAGAGTTTGATTCTTTAAAAGCAACACCCTTAGAGCTTAATTTTCAGCGAGTTGACCATAGACAAGGACCTGCGCCCTACTTCAGAGAGTATTTACGTTTGACTTTAACTGCTAAAAAACCAGTTAGGAGTAATTACGCCAGTTGGCAGGATGAAAAATACAAAGAAGATGTGTGGCAATGGGAAAACAACCCTTTATACGGTTTCTGCAATAAAAATTTGAAGTCGAATGGCAGTCCGTACAATATCTACACAGATGGTTTGAAAATCTACACAACCATAGATTCGCGCATGCAGCAATATGCAGAAGAGGC
>CAYVWK010000001.1:33597-50972 GCA_964455235.1 uncultured Paludibacter sp. | reverse complement strand
TGCGATGAAGTTGTGAATCAGCCTATTACCTTAATTGATGGCAATGGAAAAGAGTGGTCACCCCGAAACTCAAGTTCAGCACGTGTAGGCGAAACCGTAACTTTAAGATGGGGATTAGCAAACTCAAATAACTGGATATCAGCCTATTTAATGGGAATGTTTACTCCCGAAGCTTTGGTCAAATTGATGCAATCTTTTGGCATTCGCAGTCATTTAGACCCTGTGGTTTCGCTCTGTTTAGGTCCAGCTGACATTTCCCTATCTGAAATGGTCGATGCTTATACCGCCTTCCCCAACAAAGGAATACGCGTCGATCCGATGTATGTTACTCGAATTGAAGATGCGAATGGCAATGTGATAGCGAATTTCACCCCTCAGATGCACGAAATTTTCAGCGAACTCACGTCCTACAAAATGATTTATATGCTTAGAAGTGTGGTAGATGGCGGAACGGGCGGTCGTGTGAGAGCGAGATATGGTCTGCGCATGCCTATGGGCGGTAAAACTGGTACCACGCAAAACAACTCCGATGGTTGGTTTATGGGCTTCACTCCCTCATTGGTGTCAGGAGTTTGGGTAGGCGGCGAAGATAGAGCAATCCATTTTGATAATTTAGCACAAGGACAAGGTGCGAGCATGGCACTTCCTATCTGGGCTTTATATATGCAGAAAGTATTGAAAGACAAGTCATTAGGTTATACCGAAGATGATTATTTTGATGTACCTTCATCCTTTAATGCGAATGAAGGTTGCGAAGTAAGCATAGAAGATTAATAGAATATTAATTGAAAAAGATAATCCTCATACCCCTGATGCTGTGGATGTTAGTAACATCTACCTTTGCACAATGGAATACCGATAGAATACTCACCATTGGGCGAAATGCCTTGTATTTTGAGGATTATGTGCTTTCCATTCAGTACTTCAACCAGGTCATCAAAATTAAACCCTATTTAGCAGATCCCTATATGTATCGTGCGATTGCGAAGATACAATTAGGCGATTATGAAGGAGCTGAAATAGATGCAAGTGAAGCCATCAGCAAAAACCCATTTGTGCCACAAGCCTTTTATGCACGAGGGTTTACCAAGATGAAGTTAGAGAAATACGATGAAGCGATAGCCGATTTTTCTAAGGCTTTGGAATTTAGTCCCAATAGTTCATATTTGTTGATTAGTCGCATGGATGCTAATGATAGAGCCGAAAATCATGAAGCCGCTTTAGATGATATTGAAGCCTATCGAAAACTCAATCCCAAAAACAACACGATTTTATATGAGAAAGGTCGGATTTACCTTTCTATGAAAGATACAATTGCAGCTGAAACTGCTTTTAATCAGCTAATTGAAGCAGATAGCAGTTCGTTTATAGGTTGGAGTGCGCGCGGTGTTTTAAAGCTTCAACGCAAGGATTATGATGGTGCGTATCAGGATTACAGTCAAGCCATTCGGCATAATTCAAGTTATTTTGGCGATTATGTCAATAGAGGAATCATCAATGTAGAGAAAAAACGCTTTATGGAAGCACTTTCTGATTATGAAACTGCCATCAAAATGGAACCAGAAAACAAGATGATATATTACAATCGAGGATCTTTACGAGCAGATTTAGGCGATTATAATAATGCACTGAGCGATTTTGAAAGAGTTTTGAAAATGGATTCAACTATCATGGAAGCTCGGTACAATAAGGCTTTGCTTGAGATGAAGTTGAAAAATTACCGCACTGCCATTTCAGATTACAATATCATCATAGAAAAACACCCCTACTTTTTGCCTGCTTATTGGGGAATTGCAGAGGCTTATGAGGCGATGAATAATATCAAAGAATCCTTTAAGTACAGAAAGAAAGCCGTTGATTTAGAGCAGAATACAGATAATATACGTCAGAAAGTGCAGCGTGATTTGGAAGCTAAAAAGATGATAGCTGAAGACATTCCAGAAAGTTATACCAAGCGCAGAACTGATATATTTAATCGCTATGCCACTCAGAATATCAACGAACAAGAATACGAGTCGAAATATAAAGACGAAACAAGAGGAGCTATTCAAAAACGCTTTGTGGATGTGGTCAATGAGAAGAATTTTGTGCTAACCTACTATTCCAAACCCGATGGTTTACGTCAGACCAACCTTTACCATCCCCAAATAGAATCCTATAATAAGAAAGCCAAGTTAAGTGGCGATTTAAAAATCACATCAGCAGAAATAGCTTTGACAAATGAGCTGATAAACAGACACTTTACAACCATACACGAAATTACCACCCGCTTAAACGAAAAGACTTCCAATGCAGATATCTACTTCCATCGAGCGATAGAATATGCTTTGGTGCAAGATTTTGAAAGTGCTATAGCCGATTTGAACACAGCTATTGCTCTGAAATCTGACTTTATGTTAGCCTATTTCACGCGAGCAAATATCCGCTATAAATACATTGAATATCTGAAAAATGATATGTTGGATGTTGGCAATACCGTAGATTACAAAGAAAAATCTACCACTTTTGAGAAAGAGAAGAAAATAGATATTGAGTTGGTTTTAAGAGACTTAGACAGAGTAAATGACTTGCAACCTGACTTTTCATTTGGGTATTACAACAAAGCCAATATTGTAGCCGCTCAGCAGGACTTCAAATCAGCTGTATCCAATTACACTCGTGCCATCGCTATCGACAAAGATTTTGCAGAAGCCTATTTCAACCGCGGACTCACCTACCTTTATATGGGTGAAGAAGCCAAAGGACTCTCCGACCTCAGCAAAGCTGGTGAATTGGGGATATACCAATCGTATAATTTGATACAGAGGTTTAAGAATTGATGTTACTGGTTGCTGGGTACTAGTGAGTATTAAACTCTTTGGTATATCATTTATAAACTTGATAACTTTAAAGCATTATAAACTTTCTCATACACTGGTGTTGCAATACCATGCTTCTCTCCTAGCCTCACCACAACACCTACAAGTGTTTCAACTTCAGTAGTTTTGCCTTTAAGGTAATCGCTATTCATGGAAGAGGTGCTTTCAGCGGGCAGACTGCCACCATATTTCAACATATCATCAATAATACCTTCATGCAGACCAACACCTTCAGCTTCAGAAATAGCATACAATTCGTGCATGATATTTAAATAAAGAGGCTTTTTCTTCTCATCCCAGACCAAACTCTGAAAGTCGCTGTTTAAGTAAGTAGTCAGCGCAGCAGTAGTGGAAATGAAAAAAAATTTACGCCAAATAGCACGTAAAGCATGCTCTTTCAAATTGACTTTTATACCCGATTTTCTGAATAAATCTTCTATAAAAACCAATCGTTCGGATGTTTTTTGCTCATGTCCAAAGTGCATATAATGCACATTCCCTGTATCCTCAACAATCCCTGGTGCAATCAGCCTTGTAATAATATAGACACAACCATACCACACCTCATTTTCAGGAAAAAAAGCCCTCAATCGTGCCGTATTATCTATACCGTTTAGCAAGGGTAAAATCACTGTATTTCTACCAACTAAAGGTTTGATTTGTTGCATAGTAGCATCTAAATCATAACTTTTAGTTGCCAAAACAAGATAATCAACCACACCTATTTCTTCTACCTTATCAGTAGCTATAGCAGGATGTGTTACAAAGCTTTGAAATTCATCAGTTACCTTCAAACCATTTGCTTGAATAGCTTTCAGATTTTCACCTCGTGCAACAAAACTAACGGAAATTTCGGGATGAGTTTCGGCATAATGCGAAACGAGGCCACCATAATAGCCGCCTACCCCACCTATTCCGACAAAACTTATCTTGATAGGGGTTTTAGAATTATCAGTCATCATGTTAAATTTACAATTGATTTAATACCTGTCGTATCTTTTCGTAGGTTTTGATGGTGTTAGGAACTAAAGGTAAACGGAGTACATTTTGTGTATAACCCATTACTGCAAGCATACTTTTGACACCTGCTGGATTTCCTTCCACAAATAAAAGCTCTATCAATTCCGTAAAACGATGGTGGATAGTGCGTGCACTTTCATAGTCACCCTCCAAAGCTAAGCGCACCATACGACTAAATTCTTTAGGGAAAGCATTACCTATCACGGAAATAACCCCTACAGCACCTAGCGTTATCAAAGGGAAAGTGATACCATCATCCCCAGAAATAACCATAAAATCTTCAGGTTTATTTTTGATAATATCATCAATTTGAGTGAAATTACCAGAAGCTTCTTTGATAGCACAGATATTAGGGAAATCATTTGCCAAACGCAAGGTAGTCTCCGCCGACATATTCACTCCTGTTCGCCCTGGCACATTATACAAAATAACTGGACGTGGAGCTACTTTTGCAATCGCTGCATAATGCTGATAAAGCCCTTCTTGAGAGGGTTTGTTATAATAAGGCGTTACAGATAAAATACCATCTATGCCAGTAAAATCTGTATCTAAAACAGTTTGTACAACTTGTTTGGTATTATTTCCAGCAATGCCGTAAACAATGGGGATACGTCCATTATTCACCTCAATAACAAACTGTTTAATAGCTATTTTTTCCTCTTCTGTAAGCGTGGGAGTTTCTGCAGTAGTACCGCAAACCACCAAATAGTCGGTTCCATTTCGTATTTGAAATTCAACTATCTTGGCTAATGCATCAAAATCGATGATTTCATCTTCTTTAAACGGCGTCACAAGCGCAACACCCATACCTTTAAATCTACTATATTTCATTGGAGAGTTTTCTATTTGGCGCAAAAATACAATTTTTAATCCTTAGTTTGAATACTTTTAAGATAAAATATTATCTGATCATATAAAAATGAATCATCTAAATCATCTACTGTGAGCTCACGTTCTTTTAAAAACTGCTTTAAATTGATGGAAAAATCATAGAGATTGTTGTATTCTTTCTGCATTCCGACCTTACATTTTGCACGAGCATATACCACAAGATAAGCTGTAGATAAAATAGCATGAGACGTGATATCTATCAGTAAATCAAAATCTTGCTTGAGCAGTTCATTCAAAACCTCTTTAGAAGGTTCACCTAAAAACTTGAAGTCTTTTGGGTGCAATATTCTATAATCAAGATAAGAAGGAGTCATAATCTCTTTTTTATCAACAAAACCCCAAGCAATAAGCTTTTTCCCATCAGCCACGAGTTGTTTGATTATTTTCTCAATTTCGGGATTTTTCTCTGTATAATGACTTTCAAAGAGTAATAAAACGGTTTTAGCCTTATCGTAATTTACGAATTGTTTATCTCTATCTTCATTTCTGATATGCTTAAGCATCCTCTTTCTGAAAATGCGTGCTTTAAATTTTTTGAACATAATCGTGGGTTAAAAAAGTGTCCCTTGTCTATTTTGATTATCTGTTTTTTGTGTTGATTCAGTCTTTGCTGACTCTTGAGTATCCGTTTTTTTCTGATTTTCTGTATTTATTTGTTGAAGAAGATTTAAAAACTCTTCTTCAGTTTTGATTTCAATACCTAAACTTTCAGCTTTTTTCAGTTTTTCAGGTCCCATATTTTCTCCAGCCAATACGAAGCTTGTTTTGGATGAAATACTTCCTGAATTTTTACCTCCATTTTGCTCAATCATTGCTTTATATTCATCACGAGAAAAATGACTGAACTTTCCGCTAATTACAATGGTTTTCCCTGCTAATAAATCCGATTTTTCTTGCATCTGTTCTTCAGAAAGAGACATTTGTAAACCGTACGCTTTCAAACGATTAACTATCTCTTTATTCTTATCATCAGCAAAATAAGCAATCACACTTTGAGCTATCCGCTCTCCTATCTCATCAATTTGAATAAGCGTATCAAAATCAGCTTGTTCGATATTTTCAATATTGATAAGGGCTTGTGCTAATTTTTTAGCGACTGTCTCACCAACAAAGCGAATCCCTAAAGCAAAAAGTACACGTTCAAAGTTTATTTCTTTGGATTTTTCACGAGATTGAATGATGTTTTGTGCTGATTTTTCTCCTAAACGTTCCAAATTGGCTATATCAGAAGCTTTTAAAGTATAGATATCTGCTACATCATGCAGAAATCCATTTTCAACTAATAAATTAATGGTTTCTTGTCCTAAGCCCTCTATATTCATTGCTTTACGGTTGACAAAATGCTCAATTCGGCCTTTAATTTGAGGTGGACAAGCATTCTCGTTTGGACAATAATGAGCAGCTTCACCTTCATAACGTATAAGTTGAAAACCACATTCTGGACAATGAGATATAAACTGCACTTTTTCTCCTACCATTAATCGCTGATCTAAAGCTACAGCTGTAATTTTGGGGATGATTTCACCACCTTTTTCAACATAGACCATATCGCCTATATGTAAATCTAAAGCTTCGATGATATCCGCATTATGTAAAGAGGCGCGCCTTACAGTTGTGCCCGATAAAACCACAGCATCTAAATTAGCAACTGGTGTGACAGCACCTGTTCGTCCAACCTGATACGAGACTGAATTTAAGCGTGTTACAGCTTTCTCAGCTTGATATTTATAGGCTATTGCCCAGCGCGGTGATTTAGCAGTATAACCTAATTCCTCCTGCTGTTCAAAGCTATTTACTTTAATCACTATCCCATCCGTTGCAACTGGTAGGTTTTTTCTTTCAATATCCCATTTGTGAATGAAATCCATTACCTCTTCCATGGTTTTGCAAACACGAATAGCATCAGAAACTTTAAACCCCCAAGTTTTAGCCAACTGCAAACTTTCGAAATGGGATGTAAAAGGTAAATTTTCACCTAAGATATTATACAGATAAGCATCTAATTTACGAGAAGCTACTACAGCTGAATTTTGCAGTTTAAGCGTACCCGAGCCTGCATTACGAGGATTGGCAAATAAAGGTTCTTCCAGCCTTTCACGTTCCTGATTTAGATCATCAAATACCTGCCAGGGCATCAATATCTCACCTCTAATCTCAAACCTATCAGGATAATTACCCTGCAAACGTAAAGGAATGCTGCGAATAGTCTTCACATTGGTAGTTACATCATCCCCTTTCGCACCATCACCACGGGTTACAGCCCTCTGAAGTTCACCTTTCTCATAAACTAAAGAGATAGATGTTCCATCATATTTCAACTCACAAACTAGCTCAAAATCAGTATTTAACAACTTCTGTACACGTTGATAGAAATCCTGCACCTCCCCTTCTGAATAGGTATTTGCCAACGAGAGCATAGGATATTGATGGGGAACTTGTTGGAAAGTAGTTGTGATGTCGCTTCCGACACGCTGGGTAGGCGACATAGGGTCGAAATACTCAGGAAACTGCGCTTCTAATTCCGATAAGCGCTGTAATTTCATATCAAACTCCCTATCTGAAATAATAGGATTATTCAACACATAATACTGATAATTATGCTCATGAAGTTCTTTTCGTAGGGATGCTATTTCTTGTTGTGACATAGATTGATATTGATTGCTGCAAATTTAAAAGATTTTTCTGAGAATCTTGTAAGAATTTACAGATTTTGACGTTTTGCATGTACGCAAATCGTAAATTTACCTTTTGCTTAGTCTCCCTAATTTTTATAACAATTTGATTATCTTTGCAGCAATTTTTCTATTATGTTAGAGACAGTAATCAAAGGTATTATCATAGGTTTATTCATATCAGTACCACTTGGACCGATAGGGATATTATGCGTGCAACGAACTCTCAGTAAAGGGCGTAAACACGGTATTACTACTGGTTTAGGTGCAACTACATCAGACTTAGTTTATACTGTTATTACCTTATTTTTTATAGGTTTTGTCGTTGATTTTATAGAAGAACATCAACTTATTATCCAAGCAATAGGGAGTTTAATTGTAATTCTATTCGGAGTTTTCATATTCAAGAATACTCCTGCTCATCAAAAAATTAAAGATACCAATTCAAACAATAATTTGATAGGAGATTTTGTCAGTTCTTTTCTTTTAACACTATCTAATCCCTTGATTCTATTTGTGTTAATTGCTTTATTTGCACGATTTGAATTTTTAAACGAAAGCACTACCCTCTTTCATAATATCTTAGGAATCTTATCTATTTTAGTAGGTGCATTTTTATGGTGGAGTACACTCACTTTTATTGTTAGCCGTTTTAATGATAAAATGACTTATAGAGGTATTAAACTCATCAACCATATTGTAGGTATAGTCATTATGAGTATAGGTTTAGTCGGGATTTTATATAGCCTTAGTTCCTTCTATATTAATTAATTATCCTTTTGATGGCTTTTAATTGATGAGAGTATTGTCCCGTTGTGGATGAGATAATCCCGTAAGGATCAATGCGTTCGATTTTTACCCACCCAGAAGCATGAATAATCTGCTCCGCATTTAATAAAACCCCAACATGAGTAATTTTACCCTCATTATCGCCGAAAAATGCTAAATCACCCGCTTGAGCTTCTGAGAGGAAATCAATTTGTTCACCTAATTGAATTTGCTGAGAGGCATTGCGAGGCAAAGGATAGCCTCCTATTGTGAAAACAACTTGCGTTAAACCTGAACAATCAATCCCTAAAATAGACTTTCCACCCCATAAGTATGGAGCATTTAAAAACTTTCTGGCTAAATCTATAATATTAGCAGCATGATATTTTTCTGTAGAAAATAAAAACGAATTTTCTAAACTCCAATGCTCATCTTGTATCATAAACATCTCATTTTCAAGATTGTAGATAATACTTCCTGCAGGAATTAATTTTGATTCATTTTCTTTATTGTAGATTGAATTAATTGTATTTTCTAAATGAATTTGAGGAACACTATCTAAGGTATAAAAAATTTCTTCCGAAATGAGTTCAATCATCTTAGCATCTGCCCAACCCTGATGATTATCAGCTATATTTTCGAGAAATATCCACTTGTCGGTCTGCTCTAACACCTTGACTCTCTCACCAAAAAGTAATTGTGTGGTCATTTCACTCAACTCACTTGCTTGAGCACGCAAGGGTACTAAAGGAAGTGTCACCATTCCAAATTTATTCATTTCTGTAATATTTAATC
The DNA here is from genome assembly GCA_964455235.1 of uncultured Paludibacter sp. Taxonomy (GTDB): domain Bacteria; phylum Bacteroidota; class Bacteroidia; order Bacteroidales; family Paludibacteraceae; genus Paludibacter. The sequence goes on along the minus strand of CAYVWK010000001.1, from coordinate 41,968 downwards.
TATTTTATCCAGCAAAAATACTTAAAAATTAATATATTTGCATGATTTTCATCAGTCTAACAATATATTTTCAGTAAAAACTACATCAATGGGATTCAAAATAGCTAATAAAAAACTGAATACTTTCCTTAGAGCTCTGACTTTTATTGGTACAATAGCCATTATTGCTTACCTTCTTCCAACTCAAAATACCTTTAAATATCAATTTGAATTAGGTAAACCCTGGACCTATGACTTAATTACGGCTCCTTTTGATTTTCCTGTATATAAAGATGAATTTGTTGTAAGGAAAGAAAGAAAGGAAGTCTTGAATCAACTTATTCCATTTTTTGCTATGGATACAGCCTTGATGCACAGCCAGTTTGACCGTTTTTTAGCTGCTATAGAGGATAGGGAAGATGCATATCCAAAAGAAATTATCTGGAGTAAATGGAAAGAAATTTATCAGACGGGTATTCTTTCCGCCGATCAAATGGCTAAACTAAAACATGATAATATCCATGAAATTAATTGCGTACTACCTGATAAAGTTGTACATAAAATACAGACTGACAGGCTATTAACACCTAAGAATGCTTATGAATTGATGATTAATACTGAGGGACTGAATCTAAGTGGCAGTAATATCAATTTATATTTGGTTGACAATCTGAAGTTTGACAGTACCCTAACGCATATAAGTAAAAATGAATTGCTGAAAAATATTTCACTCACATCAGGTGTAATACAGACAGGCGAACGCATCATCGATAGAGGCGAAGTGGTAAACGAAGATCAATTTTCCATTCTCAATTCCATGAAAATTGAATATGATAAGCGCAAAGCCTCACTACAACGTTCCCTTTGGGTTTTTATTGGAGAAATGATTATTATAGTGGGATTGATGGTGCTGTTTTTCATGTATTTAAAATTATTCAGACCACGAATTTTTTATAGTTTCAACAACCTGTTATTCATTAACTTGCTGATCTTGATAATGGTAGCTATAAGTGCATTGCTGATACAACATACCGCCATCAGCTATTTTGTAATCCCCTTTGCACTGTTACCCATCATTATTCGGGTGTTTTTCGACCCGCGCACAGCCTTATTTACGCATATCATTGCCATTTCTATTATCTCTTTAATTGTTTATAATCCTTTTCAATTTCTATTGATACAAATTATTGTAGGTATGACAGCTGTGTCAAGTTTAAAAGATATGACTCAACGTTCGCAATTAGCACAAAGTTCGCTTATCATCTTTTTAGCCTACATCATTACCTACCTTTCTTTGGAATTTATCAGTGAAGGTGAAATAGGAAGAATATACTGGAAACCAATCATTTACTTTGCTATCAGCAGTGGATTTTTACTTTTTGCATACCTCCTTATTTATATTTTAGAGAAAATTTTCGGACTGATATCATCCATCACTTTATTGGAACTTACCAATATTAATAGCGATTTGATGATGCAATTTGCTGAAAAAGCACCAGGTACTTTTCAACATACATTGCAAGTCTCAAACTTAGCTACAGACGCAGCAAAAAAAATAGGAGCAAATAGTTTATTAGTGCGTACTGGAGCGCTATATCATGATATAGGAAAGATGAAAAATCCAGCATGTTTTATTGAAAATCAGACTGCAGGGTATAATCCTTTGGATAAAATGGAGTTTATAGAGGCTGCTCAAAAAATCATAGCCCACGTACAAGATGGTGTTGAAATCGCAAAAAAAGAACGTTTACCTGAGCAAATTATTCATTTTATCACAACTCATCATGGCAATAGCAAGGTAAAATACTTCTACAATTCATTTATCAATGCTAACCCTGGAACACAGCCTGACAAATCGCTATTCACCTATCCTGGTCCCTTACCCGACACCAAAGAAACTGCTATTTTAATGATGGCAGATGCGGTTGAAGCCCGTGCCAGAAGCCTACCAGAATACACTGAAGCAAGCATTAATAATTGTGTAGAAGAAATGATAGACAGCCAAATCGCTGATGGTCAATTTAAAGATGCCCCCATCAGTTTCAGAGATGTTGAAACTGTGAAGGCAATCTTTAAAGAAAAAATTCTGAATATTTATCACACGAGGATTGAGTATCCAGAGGTCAATGAGACTAATTAGACTAATCGATCCATCGCTTGCTGCAAGTCTGCTTTGATATCGTCGATATTTTCAATACCTACTGAAATTCGTAACAGACCAGGAGCAACGCCCGCCGAGATTTGATCTTCGGGAGATAGTTGTTCGTGGGTAGTTGCTGCAGGATGGATGATGAGGGATTTAGCATCACCTAAATTAGCTACATGACTGTGTAACTGCACATTATCTATCAATTTATTGGCTAATTCGGCATCACCTTTTAGTTTGAAAGTCAGTACACCACCAAAACCTTTTTTGAGGTATTTTTTAGCGGTTTCATGATATGGACTACTTTTCAGACCAGGATAATTCACATATTCTACTTTTGGATGCTGCTCCAGCCACTCAGCAAGTGCTTGTGTATTAGCAACATGACGTTCCATACGTAGGGAAAGTGTTTCTAGGCCTTGTAATAGTAAGAATGAGTTGAACGGACTAATCGCATTTCCCCAGTCGCGCAAACCTTCCACGCGTGCTCTGATATTGAATGCAATATTGCCGAATGGTCCGTTTGTACCGAACACATCCCAAAATACCAAACCATGATAGCCTTCTGAAGGTTCAGTAAAACCTGGAAATTTACCGTTGCCCCAGTTGAATTTACCGCTATCAATGATGATACCGCCAATGGAAGTACCATGACCGCCTATCCATTTGGTAGCCGAAGAAACAACCACAGCTGCACCATGATCAATAGGACGGAAAAGATAACCACCCGCACCGAAAGTATTATCTACAATCACAGGAATATCATGCTTATTAGCAACAGCTACAATCGCATCAAAATCAGCCACATTCAGATTAGGATTACCTATGGTCTCTAAATAAATAGCTTTGGTCTTTTCATCTATAAGTTTCTCATATTCAGCAGGATCATCATTAGCTGTAAAGCGAACATCAATACCTAAGCGTTTGAATTGCACCTTGAATTGGTTGTAAGTACCACCATACAAATAAGGAGTAGAGATGAAATTATCACCTGCTTGAACGATGTTAGTGATAGCGATAAACTGTGCTGACTGACCAGAAGCGGTAGCCAAACCAGATACACCACCCTCTAAAGCAGCAACGCGCTGCTCAAATACATCGGTTGTGGGGTTCATTAAACGTGTGTATATATTGCCAAATTTGCGCAAAGCAAATAAATCTGCACCATGTTGCGCATCATTAAATACATAAGAAGTTGTCTGATAAATAGGCACTGCTCTTGAATTAGTGTCCTTGTCAACCTCCTGTCCAGCATGAACTTGGAGGGTTTCAAATTTGTAATTTTCTTTCATTATTTTTTTATTGTTAAATGTTTGTTGAGTTGTTGAGGAGTTTAAAAGTTTAGTAGTTTAAGAGTTACTAGAGGGTCTAAACCTTTAAACTCCTAAACCCCTGAACTATTAAACCAGTAACTAGTAACACCTTATCAACTCTAATACAGCCCCGTTGATAAATACCGCTCTCCAGTATCAGGCAATACTGCTACTACAGTTTTACCTTGATTTTCAGGGCGTTGTGCTACTTGAAAAGCCGCATAAGCTATTGCGCCAGAAGAGATTCCGACCAACATACCTTCCTTTTGTCCTAATAAACGGGAAGTTTCAATCGCTTGATCGTTTGTAACTTGAAATATCTCATCTACCACTTGTGAATTATAGGTGTTTGGGATAAAACCTGCACCTATACCTTGTATTTTATGCGGACCAGGTTGTCCTCCCGATAAAACAGGAGAATCAGTTGGTTCAACGGCAACAACCTGAATAGCAGAATTATATCCTTTCAAGGTCTTACCTGCACCTGAGACTGTACCGCCAGTACCTACACCAGCCACTAAAATATCTATTTTGCCATCTGTATCTTGCCAAATTTCTTCTCCAGTAGTTTTAGCATGAATATTTGGATTCGCTTGGTTTTCAAACTGTTGAGGGACAAAAGCATTAGTTGCAGCAGCTATTTCCTTCGCTTTTGCAATGGCACCTTTCATACCTTCTGCACCTGGAGTTAGGACTAAGTTTGCACCAAGCGCTTTCATCAACATACGCCGTTCAACACTCAGCGTGTCAGGCATTACAATGGTTAAATGATAGCCCTTAATTGATGCTACCAATGCTAAGCCTATACCTGTATTTCCACTGGTAGGCTCCACTATATTTCCGTTAGGCTTCAACAATCCGTCCGATTCTGCTGCTTCTATCATTGCCAATGCAATACGATCTTTCACGCTTCCACCTGGGTTGAAAAGTTCAAGTTTCACTAAAACTTCTGCCTGTAATTTTTTTTCTTTTTGGATGTTTGATAAACGCACTAAAGGCGTCTTTCCTATTAATTCTGTGAGGTTTTTTGCAATTTTAGCCATATTTTTCAATCATTTTTGTTCGATTTCAATTATAAACGCAAATGTAGGGGATTTTGTTTAAATATTCACCCTCAAATTTACCATAAAGTGCGTTCCTGCCTGCGGAAAATACCTCAAATCATTCACGCGCTCTCCATCCATATAATAAGAATACCACACATAGCCATTCGTAACATATCGTGTATTGAATAAGTTATTGATGCGTAATCCAACATCGACAGAACGAACAACAGGGGTAGGAAAACTATAGCTCAAATCGAGATGACTCACAAAATAAGATGGAATCATTCTATCTTTATTGGCACTATTATCTAAATATTGTTTGCCTACATAACTTGATAATAAGCCTATTGCAAAATCTTTATACATAAACTTCAATTGATTATTGAAAACAATGGAGGGAGACATAGCAATGGTGGTTGTACCCAACTGATTTTCAATTTGGGGTAGTTCATTCCAAGAGGCATCAAAAGCATCCACATACTCAACAAAATTTAAAATCTTGTGCTGACTTAAAGCCAAATTTGCATCCCATTTTAGCCAATTTTTAATTTTTAAAGCTGATATAATTTCTACTCCTCGCCTGTAACTATCTGGTATATTTGTAGTTAAAGCCTCCCCTATCTCATTAATCTTTCCATTTAGTATTAATTGATTTTTATATTTCATATTGAAAAGATTAACTCCTGCTGAAAAATTTTGATGCTGAAATCTATATCCAATTTCAGTATCGTATAAACGTTCACTTGTAGGAAATGTATTCTCATCTGCTTCTGTATAGTTTTTTCTATTAGGTTCTCTGTTCGCTACAGAGAAAGAAGCATATATATCATTATGATTATCAATAGAATAGGTCAAACCACCCTTAGGATTAAAGAAGTGAAACTGATGAGATTGCGTTAAATCAACCAAAGAATTAGTATTGCTATTATATTTATCATGAAAACCCTCTAATTGATAATGGATATATCTGTACTGCAAATCCGCATTTAAAAACAAACGAGGAAGTAGCTCAACAGTCGCTTTGGCAAAGACATTGGCATCATCTTTCACACCCTTATTTCTATACCATTCATGATTGATATTCAAGTCCTTTGCATTTCGAACCCATATCACCTTTCCAAAATGATCGCCATCATAATGACTATAAGCACCCCCTAAAATTGCTTGTACTTTACGCTTATCATAATTGAGCGACCAAGTAGCACCACCAAAATGATTATCCAAATGCTTTTGACGAATTAAATCAGTTTTAGCCAGCAAGTTACCATCAATCACAGGTGCAATTAAGCCATATTCATGATACTTTCTACCTTCTTTATACTCTTCATAATACCCAAAACCACGCGTATAATGCCCCGTCATATTCCACGAAAAATCAGCATTTAACTGTTGCTTCCAATGCAATTGATAATGTGTTTGATTATAGTTATCAACCTGATTATCATAGAATTGCGTATTACCTTCATCATCTATATACTTACCCAAATCATTATAGGTAGGATTAGAAGCTAATAAATCGCCACTCACCCCATTCCAAGCCTGGTGTGTTTTCTCTATTCCACCGAAAGTCAACAATTTAACCATGGTTTTTTCTGATAGATAAGTCCCTGCAAAGTAGTAAGATTTCAGGTTTGCATTCGACCTATCTACATAGCCATCGCTTAGCACACTCGATAAACGTGCATCAAAAGCCCAGTGTTCATTTATTAACCCTGAACCCACTTTTAGGCTATTTTTGAAGGTATTGAAAGAACCCAAAGTCGTTGAAATCTCCGCATAAGGTTTAGTATTTACTTTTTCCGTTTCCATATTGATGCTCGCCCCAAAGGCTGCAGAACCGTGAGTAGAAACGCCCACCCCGCGCTGAATTTGCACAGACGAAAGCGAAGAGGAGAAGTCGGGCGTATTCACAAAAAACACGATATGCGACTCCGAATCATTGAGCGGTACGCCATTAATCGTTACATTCACTCGATTAGCATCTGTACCTCGTACGCTATAAGAAGTATAGCCGATACCCGTACCTGCATCAGAAGTTGCTACAAATGAAGGACTTAGCGACAGCAAAAAAGGAATATCCTGCGCCCCTGTAGAAGATTTCAACTCTTCAGCATCAATTTCAGAATAAGAAACCGCCGATTTTTTGGTCGCACGCACAGAAGAAACTGTTACTTCATCCAAGGTTACATGCAAAGAATCTTTTAAAAACAAAGTTTGCGACTGAACAGCACAAACAAGTAGCAGCATTGCTGCAAAGGAAATAATTTTTCTCATAACAAATTACTTAAATTGTTGATTAATAATTTATTGTGAGAGTCTAATAAAATAGTGAGATAGTACTTTTTCCCTTAACGGCATTATCCGTTCAGGTTCCAAGGGTATGATCTCAGCCCGTTATATTAAGGCACCCCCATGTTTTGAAGGGGCAAAGATAGTAATAATGTGCCAATTTTTTAACCACAAAAGGACACGAAAATTCACAAATAAAAAAGAACACAAATATTCGACTTCGTCCCTAATGCAACTTTGTTGTTACGTATAATATTATTTTTCAAGATGATGTGTTTTTAATGATGCAAAGGTAGTTGTTTTTTATTAACTATTTCATAACAGTTCCTACTCATCTTTTATTTTATAGCAATGCTTCAATCGCAAAAATATTCTTCTTTATTGCCTCCAATTATCTTTTATTTCGCAGCAAGCCAATCATTTTTCCAAAACCAATTCCTATATATGTACCATTCCGACTTATTTGCAGCATAGGCGAAACAGTTAATCCCCAATAGCGGATAACTGGAAACTCTATTTTAGGATTGATTATCGCGCTTATAGCATCGTAGAGCTGTGTATTCATGGCAACATCACAATACTTCAACAAACTTTCCCACAATTATCGTATCTTTGCAGCGATTTATCAATATGGGAAGAATATTAGCTATAGATTATGGATTGAAACGGGTGGGATTGGCTGTGACCGACCCCCTGCAAATCATGGCTAATGCTTTGGATACAGTACTTGTACACGAGGTTTTTGATTATCTTACAAAATATTTTGCGAAAGAAAATGTGGAGAAAATTGTGGTGGGACTTCCCAAACAAATGAGTGGTCAGGCTTCTGAAACTATGCCTTATATAGAGGCTTTTGTAACAGGTTTAAAACGTAAGTTTCCAGATAAGGAAGTAGTTTATATGGATGAGCGTTTCACCTCGTCTTTAGCACACAAAACCATTATTGAAGCAGGTTTAAAGAAGAAAGATAGGCAGAATAAAGCTTTAGTTGATAAGGTAGCTGCAACAATTATTTTACAAACATATTTAGAATCTATCAAATGATTTTACCTATTTATTTATACGGACAACCCGTTTTACGGAAAGAAGGTGAAGATATTACACCTGAATATCCAAATCTCAAGCAACTGATTGAAGACATGTACGAAACGATGTATAATGCTGATGGTGTAGGGCTTGCAGCACCTCAAATTGGTCTGGCAATTCGTCTTTTTGTGGTAGGCTTAGATGCGCTTGAAGAGGAAAACCCTGAAATGGCAAAGTTTAAAAAAGCATTTATTAATCCTCAAATTCTAGAAATTAGTGAGGAAGAAGATGAAGCATATGAGGGTTGTTTAAGTATCCCTGGCATAAGCGAAAAGGTTTCACGCCCAGAATGGATTAAAATTCAGTATCAGGATGAACATTTTAAAACGCATATAGAAGAGTATGAGGGCTTTATTGCTCGTGTAATCCAGCATGAATACGACCATATAGAAGGTACATTATTCACAGACCTCATCCACCCACTACGCCGTCAAATGATTAAATCTAAAATGATGAATATCACCAAAGGAAAAGTACAGACGGAGTACAAAGTTAAAAGATAAAAGTTTGTG
>CAYVWK010000001.1:30470-33497 GCA_964455235.1 uncultured Paludibacter sp. | reverse complement strand
TGGATTTTGATGATTTGCATACTGCAAATCGTACATTTTACCTTTTGCTATGGCTTTTTCCTTTAAAGATATATTCATCAGTAGTTGATAGAAACTTTGTAATTGATGCTGGTCAGCGGACAGCAACTTGCCATCGAATTTACCCTTATTTGACCATTGTTGCAAAGATTCTACACCCCAATAATCAAAAATAGTCGTACGCCCATCTAAGCCACTAAAACCCTCTTCATCCATTCCTTTCTCTCCTAATTCTTGTCCTGCATAAAGCATAAAAGGAGCTTTAGTAAGCGTAGTAGAAATAATTAAAGCAGGGAGGATTTTCCACGCATCACCAGCAAAAAAATCAGATGCTATACGTTGTTCATCATGGTTTTCAAGAAAATGCAACATATTATCTTCTATGCCCGACAGCGATTGCCAAGCTTGTGTTATAGCCGATGACGAATGATGATGCACCGTAATGTTTTTCAATAAATCATACATTCCTACTTTATCGTATAGGTAATCAAATTTACCATTAAAGATATAATTGCGATACTCATTAGGATTATAGACCTCAGCAATAAAAAGAATATGAGGGTATTTTTCTTTTACCTGTGAAATAGCCCAATTCCAGAAAGCAACGGGCACCATTTCAGCCATATCGCATCGAAAGCCATCCACTCCTTTATCAGCCCAAAATAACAAAATATGTAGCATTTTATGCCAAGTATCAGGTATGGGCTCGAAATGCTGTTGATGGTTATTTAGGTAATCAACTCCATAGTTTAGTTTAACCGTTTCATACCAATCATTGATATTTGGATAGGCTGTAAACTGGTCATTACCAGTAGCTTTAGCAGGATATTCCTCATACTCACCCTTATCAAATTGAGGAGAAAAATGCTGACCAGGCAAATAGTAAAAATTATTATTTTTACGAAATGCACAGTCAATTTTATCTTTTGCACCAAAATCTTCCACCCCTTCAGGTTTAGCATCCGAGTGATAAAAACGTGCTAAATGATTAGGTACAAAATCGATAATTACTTTCAAACCAGTTTTATGCGTTCTCTCTACTAAATCTTCAAACTCTTGCATTCTTTGAGCTACGTTCTCAGCTAAATCTGGATCCACATCATAATAATCTTTAATAGCATAAGGCGAACCTGCTTTACCCTTTACAATTTGCGGAAAATCTTTGACTATTCCATATGCTGAATAGTCAGTTTGTGTGGCATGTTCGAGAATACCTGTGTACCAAACATGAGTTGTTCCTAATGCTTTAATTGCTTTTAAAGCTTTGACTGTGAAGTCATTAAACTTACCACAACCATTCTCTTCTATATTGCCATTTTGTTTGTTAGTTTTATTTTGATTTCCGAATAAACGAGGAAGGACTTGATATATAATGAATTTGGACATACTGGTTGCTGGTTACTAGTTGCTGGTTGATTTTTAAATTAATAAATCGTTTCTAAATAATATTTTGCACAAAAATAAACAAAATCCCATTCAAAGCGTTATCTTAGCAGGAATAAATAAAATACATTATACAAATGGCAAAAATTACATTTAAAGGAGGTTCGGTAAATACCAACGGTCAGTTGCCCGCAGTAGGGACACAGGCGCCGGACTTCAAATTAGTTGGTAATGATTTAGGTGAAATCAGTTTAGCTGATTACAAAGGTAAACGTGTTGTACTAAACATATTTCCTAGTTTAGATACAGGAGTATGTGCTACGTCAGTGCGTCAATTCAACAAATGGGTTTCTGATAAAGAAAACACTGTAGTAGTTTGTGTATCAAAAGATTTACCTTTTGCACAGGCTCGTTTCTGTGGTGCTGAAGGCTTAGATAATGTGATTACAGCTTCAGATTTCAGATATCATACATTTGCAACAGATTATGGTGTACTGATGACAGATGGTCCGCTAGCAGGCTTGATGGCTCGCGCGGTAGTAGCATTAGACGAAAACGGTAAAGTAGTTTATACGGAATTGGTACCCGAGATTACTCAGGAACCAAGTTATGATGTTAGTTTTTAAGGTAAAGCCGATGTGAATCGGTTCATTTTCTAATGTGTGAAGCGACGGAGGCATAGCAATATGTCTCCGTTTTTCATTCTCTACCTCTTAATAATGTAATATCACCCTTTAATTTATATTGGATACCATCGGCACCAAGAGCACGAATCACATAAAAATACGCACCTTCACTAGCGGGACGTCCATTAATAGTACCATCCCAACCTTTTTGAGGATCGGTTAAGTGATAGACTTGTTGTCCCCAACGATTGTAAATCCAGCAATCAAATTCGACTATTGATTTATATGCAACTCTAAATTCATCATTGATACCGTCGCCATTAGGAGAGAAAGCATTAGGAGCATATAAAGCTGATTCTGAAACCCTTACGATAAGTGAATCTGCGTCTTGGCAATACAGGTTTTCAGCACGTAATTTCACTTTAAACGTACCAGCCTCATTAAATGTATAACGATAGCTATCCCCTGAGCGCACAATAAAAGGTGATTCTTCATTTTTAGAGATTTCCCACCTCAGATAACTTACAGCTGATCCATTGGGCATTGCCGTAAAAAGGATATCTAAAGGAGCTGATCCTGAGAGAGTTGTAATATCATCTGGACTATCACCCTCATTTTTAACTTCACGAGTGGTAGTTTCAGATTTAATTTTTGCAACCACACGAACAGCTTGATAATAAGAACTTTTCAATTCAAATTGAGGTAATTCTAAATCTGCAGTAAACTGATCTCCTGTCAACGTAAAATACGTATCTTTCAAAGGAGGATCAAACAAAACTATCTTATTGTGTGTGACATCAACCTCATCAACTATCAGAGAATCAGTCCAATTATCATTATTCCAAGCTAAAGTTTCATATTCTAATTGGAAAATACGTTGTATATCATATTTCAACTGATTAGGCGTTTCGTAATACATATTGGGAATGTTTGCATCCAGATTGAGTGTAAGCTGAGAGCAAGAAGTTGAACTAGGATCAGGCAATTCAATTGTAGTCAA
>CAYVWK010000001.1:2921-30370 GCA_964455235.1 uncultured Paludibacter sp. | reverse complement strand
TAATAAAATGGTTTTGATATGCTTCATAGGTGCTTGGATATAGTTACTAATCGAATTGCAAAAGTACATCTTTCATAGTAAAAACAAAAATAAGCTCAATTTATTATATCAAAGTCAGCATGATAATATTTTTTTGTACATTTGCATTCCAATATTGAAGAAAACAATTGAATAAATATCTATGCAAAAGGTAAAATTTTATCATTTGAGCACCCTCTCCAGAGTAAATATAATCAGTCTCTTTCTCATTATTTTCCTATTCTCATCTTGTAGAGTACAATCTCAAATCCCCTCCTACCCTATTAAAATGGTGAATGGAGTTGAATGCATTGTGTACACAGTACAAGCTTCAGAAGGATTTTATCGCATAGGAAAAAACCTTAATACTACAGAAGCCATCATACGTGAATACAATCCGCAAGTAAAAGATGGTCTGAAAGTAGGAATGGAACTCTATATTCCAACAGGTAAAACCGAATCTACACAATCTATTCAAAATCAACATACGACTCAAAGTACTGCTCCCACATCAACAAACTACAAAGAACATATAGTTGAAAAAAAACAAACCATCTTCAGTATTAGAAAGATGTATGATATTACGGAGGAACAGCTGCTCAATGCGAATCCCCATCTGAGAGAAAGAGTATTGCAAGCAGGAGAAGTGTTGAGGATTCCAATTGCTAATAAGGAAACTGTGAAAGTTCCCGAACCTGCGAGAGAGCAAGAAGTTAGAGAAGTTAAAGAAGTCGTGGAGCGTCCCGAGCTTTTGAGGGATCAAGAAGTTAAGGGCGATGTTTCGGCTAAAACTTATAAAATTGCTTATTTATTGCCCTTTATGTTAGACCAAAAACAAGAGACATCCGATAAGCGATTTTTAGAATTTTATGCTGGTTCACTATTGGCTATCAAGCAATTGAAAGAAAGCAATATCAATTTTGATATCTATGCTTTTGATGTGGCTAAAACTGAAATGAAACTGATGTCACTTATCAATAGTGGTGATTTAGATGGTATGGATTTGATTATAGGACCTGCCTACTCCAATCAAGTGTCGATTATTTGTGATTTTGCACGTATGCAAAAGATAAAAACACTGATACCTTTCAGTTCAAAAATCTATAATATAGAATCGAATGAATATATTTTTCAATTTAATCCTGGACAAGATTTAGAAATTGAAAAAATAGAATCTATATTGAAGAAAGAAGAAGGAAACAGTCATATTGTCTTTGCTGATTTAACCAATGTAAACCCTTCAGATGAAGGTTATTTACGTTCAATATCTTTAAAACATTATTTGGATGATCTTCAGCGTCCTTATAAAAGTATCGAATTACACCCAGACTCTATGCATCTTATTCAACAGGCATTAAATCCTTTAGCCGATAATATTGTGTTTTTCAACACATCCAGAATCAATCATATCAGTCTGTATTTGATGGAATTAAACCGTCTCTCATCACGTATCAATTTAAAGTTTTACGAACCCTACTCATGGCGTTCAACCAATATTGAGAAGCCTCGATCTTGTTATATTTCAGCCTTTAAAAGCGATTATGCCAATGATGCTTTTGATACCTACACACAAGATTTTTATACAACCTATCAATGGACTGCTTCCAGTGAAGCACCACGATATGATTTGCTAGGTTATGATTTGACACAATACTTTGTAAAAAACATCTTAAACAATAAAGCAATTCTACCCAACGAATATCCTTATTATGAAGGCTTACAATCAGATTTACGGTTTAAAAAGACTTCTTTATTAGGGGGATATATTAATACGGTATTGAATCATTTTGAATAATGTGGATAATGTGAATAATGTGCCGATGAGACTAATGTGCCAATAAGACTAATGAGACTGATGTGCTGATGTGAATAATTGTTGAATATTGAGGCATTGATAATTGATAAACCAGTAACTAGCAACCAGTAACCAGCAACAGACTAAATAAACTAAATGTTGAAAAAAAGCACTTACATACTACTAACTTTTTTACTTTTTGCGCAGTTTGCGAAGGCGCAATATGTGTACTTTCCCCCTGAACATCATATAGGTATTTCGGGTGGTCCAAGTGCATCTATGGTGTTTTTTAGCCCTACTGTTAGTCAGACTTATTTATTGAATTATACGGGTGGCTTGGTATATCGATACGTAAATGAAAAACACTTGGGTTTACAAGTAGAATTGAATTATTCACAAAGAGGTTGGAAGGAAAAAAATGACCGTTTCACCAAGCAAATCGACTATCTGGAGCTTCCATTTATGTCGCATTTTTATTTTGGAGATAAGGCTAGGTTCTTTTTCAATGTCGGACCTAAAGTGGGATATTTAATTCAGGAAAAGATATTACAGCAAGAAAATCCAGCATCCACAGAAAAGCAACATACGCAAAAAGTAAAAAATAAGTTTGAATACGGTGCTGCACTTGGTTTTGGTGGTATGTTCAAAATCCAAAATCAGCTTTTGCAAATTGAAGCACGAGGAAATTACAATGCAAATGGCATTTATCCCAACGATAGTAAAGAACATTTTAAATACTCGAACATCATACATGTCTCAGTAACTTTAGGTTGGCAGATATGTATATCAGATAAAAGATAAAAGTTTAAAGTTAAAAGAACAGATATGGAAGAGAAACGCATTGAAACCAAAGTGAATATGTATCATTTCACTGAGTTATCCCCAGAAATTCAAGTTTTGGTGAATAAAGCTAAGGAACAAACAAAATCTGCTTATGTGCCTTATTCAAATTTCCGGGTAGGTGCAGCTGTTTTATTGGAAAACGGAGCTTTATTCGAAGGTAATAATCAAGAGAATGCGGCCTATCCATCAGGTTTATGTGCTGAGCGCACTGCGTTATTTTATGCCAATGCTCAATATCCTGATGTACCTGTAAAAGCTATTGCAGTTGCAGCATTTTATGATGGCGAGTTTCTCTCCGATCCTATTAGTCCGTGCGGTGCTTGCAGACAAGTTATGCTTGAGTCTGAAAATCGCTTCGAACAAGCCATCGACATTTATTTATATGGCTCAGAATATACCTATCACTTAGAAGCTGCCCAATCACTACTTCCTTTAAGCTTTGGAAAAAAGGATTTAGAGCATAAATAGTAAGGGATTATCCTTATCTTTGCAGCGTTTTTTTAGTAACAGACAATCTTGTGCGTTGGCACACATTTATTTAACTTTCAATATGGCAAAAGAACTTAAAGAATTGACTTCTCGCAGTGAAAATTATTCACAATGGTATAATGATTTAGTAATTAAGGCTGATTTAGCTGAAAATTCAGCAGTAAGAGGATGTATGGTCATCAAACCCTATGGCTACGCTATTTGGGAAAAAATGCAAGCAGAATTAGACCGTATGTTTAAGGAAACGGGACACGTAAATGCTTATTTTCCTTTATTTATACCTAAATCTTTTTTAAGTAAAGAAGCTGATCACGTTGAAGGATTTGCAAAAGAATGTGCTGTAGTAACGCATTACAGACTTAAAAACAATACAGATGGCAAAGGTTTAATCGTAGACCCAGAAGCTAAATTAGAGGAAGAATTGATTGTTCGTCCTACTTCTGAAACCATTATTTGGAACACCTATAAAAACTGGATACAATCTTATCGTGATTTACCTATTTTGATTAATCAATGGGCGAATGTGGTAAGATGGGAGATGCGTACACGCTTATTTTTACGTACTGCTGAGTTTTTATGGCAAGAAGGTCATACCGCCCACGCCACCGAAGCTGAAGCTATTGAAGAGTCTGTAAAAATGATGCATGTATATGCAGATTTTGCAGAGAAATTCATGGGTGTACCTGTTTTAAAGGGTGTTAAATCGGCGAGTGAGCGTTTTGCTGGAGCCGTAGAAACCTACTGTATAGAAGCTTTGATGCAGGATGGGAAAGCATTGCAGGCAGGAACATCTCACTTCTTAGGTCAGAATTTCGCTAAAGCATTCGATGTTACTTTCTTGGATAAAACCAACCAATTAGACTATGTGTGGGCAAGTTCGTGGGGAGTTTCTACTCGTTTGATGGGTGCGCTAATCATGACACATTCAGATGATAATGGTTTGGTATTACCTCCTAAACTCGCTCCTTTCCAAGTAGTTATCGTTCCTATTTATAGAAATGAGGAGCAATTAGCACAAATTGATGAAAAAGTAGATGATATCATCCGTAAACTAAAAGCTAAGGGCATTAGCGTTAAATATGATAATAACGATACGAAAAAGCCAGGTTGGAAGTTTGCCGAATATGAATTAAAAGGTGTACCAGTACGTTTGGCGATTGGTGCGCGCGACTTAGAAAATGGTACTATTGAAGTGGCTCGACGCGATACTTTGAGTAAAGAAACCGTTTCAATCGATAATATAGAAGAACATATAGCTCAGTTATTAGATGACATTCAAGCTAATATCTTCAAAAAAGCATTGGATTTTAGAGCATCTGTAACCCGCGAGGTTGATAACTATGATGATTTCAAGGTAGAAATCGAAAAAGGAGGTTTCTTACTTTGTCATTGGGACGGCACACCTGAAACAGAGGAGAAAATTAAAGAAGATACAAAAGCAACAATTCGCTGTATTCCTATAGAAGGTGATAAAACCTCTGGTAAATGTATGGTTACAGGGAAACCATCAGCACAAAGGGTAGTTTTTGCAAGAGCATATTAATATCAATCTTGAAATAATCTATACAATAATGAACACTTTAAACAATATCATTCAACAATTTAAGCTTAAAACTGATATAGTTGAAGCTAAGCCTTTAAAAATTGGGCATATCAATGATTCGTATATTTTATGGGGTAAAAACCCTGAAGAAGAATCGTATTTTTTACAGAAAATCAACCATCATATTTTTAAAAATGTGGACGGTCTGCAAAACAACATCCATATTGTAACAGAACATCTACGAAAAAAATATCAGGAAATGGGTGTAGAAAATCTTTATGAAAGAGTGCTGCAACTTGTTCCTACTAAAGATGATAAACTTTTTTATCAAGATGAACATGGTGATTATTGGAGGGTTTATATCCACATCAAAAATACACATAGCTTTGATGCTATAACACCAGATTTAGCCTACGAAGCGGGTAAAGCTTTTGGTGATTTCCATAATATGGTAGCTGATATTCCTGCTGATTTATTAGTGGATAGCATTCCTGATTTTCATAATGTTGAATTTAGAGTGCAACAGATGAAAGACGCTGCAAATGAAGATACTGCAGGTCGTCTGGAAAAAACGAAATATATGCTAGATGAGCTTCTTCGTCGTGCCGATGATATGTGCTATCCTCAAAAGTTAATGCGTAATGGTGATTTACCTGGCCGTATTAATCATTGCGATACCAAGGTAAATAACATCCTTTTCAATGCTAAAGATGAGCCTTGCTGCATTGTTGATTTAGACACCATGATGATTAGCACTGTGCTATCTGATTTTGGTGATTTTATGCGTACCGCTGCCAATACGGGTGCCGAAGATGATGCTAATCTAGATAATATTGATGTAAACTTAGATGTGTATGCAGCCTATGCTAAAGGCTATTTAGAAAAAGCACTTTTCCTTACTGAGACTGAATTAGAATACTTGGCTTTAGGAGCTAAGATGCTGACTTATATGCAAACTGTGCGTTTTTATACTGATTATCTCAATGGAGATATATACTATAAAACACAACATCCAGAACATAACTGGCAACGTACTTTAGCACAATTCAGATTGTTAGAAAAGCAAGAAGAAAAGTTTGAGGAAATGCAGCAAATCGTAAAAGACTTAAGCAAAAGGTAAATTGTAGATTTGCGTAGAAATTCTAACTAACAATAAATAAGCAGTTTATACCCAATAAGCTGCTTTTTTATTCGACGTCCTTTAGGCGTTCATCATCAATATAAATAACACGCCCAGGATACATATCTACCCAGCTGTAATTATGTGTCGCAACTATTACTGTTGTACCAGAAAGGCGTATGCCATAAAGTAATTCCATTAAATCACGACCAGTTTCAGGGTCAAGATGACCAGTCGGCTCGTCAGCCAGAATTATCTCAGGCGAATTAAGTAAAGCTCTAGCAATTGCTACACGCTGCTGCTCGCCACCCGATAGTTGATGCGGCCGTTTATAGCCCTTTTTGCGCAACCCCACTTGCGCCAACACAATCTGTATTTGTTCATCGATGGTGTCTTGGTCTTTCCAGCCTGTAGATCGTAAAATAAATTCCAAATTTTCATTGACAGAACGGTCAAAAAGCAATTGAAAATCCTGAAATACAATGCCTATTTTTCTTCTTAAAAAAGGTATTTCTTTGTGCTTGATAGCAGTCAAATCATAATCTAAAACCTGTGCATTACCGCTATGGATGGGGACTTCATTGTATAGTGACTTTAAAAACGTACTTTTTCCACTCCCTACTTTTCCTAATAAATAGATAAACTCACCAGCTTCAATAGTGAGGGTGATATCTTTCAAAACTGTCAATTCTTGTTGACAAATTTCAACTTGGTTGTATTGTATAAGTACTTTATTATCAGTCATTTTATAAAACTATTTATGCCTCTTTTTTAATTCCTTACCTAAATCATCTAAGGAATATCCTTTGGAAGTCAATAATACAATTAAGTGATAGAGTAAATCAGACGCTTCATATAAAAAATCCTCATCCGTGCCATTTGTAGCTTCAATCACCGTTTCAACAGCCTCTTCACCTACCTTTTGAGCCATTCGATTTACACCACTTTGGAACAAAGAAGTTGTATAAGAACCCTCAGGCATCTCTTTGAAACGCTTCTGAATAAAATGTTGCAGGTAATTCAAGAAAAAGAAATCACCTTGATTAGCTTCATTCCAGCAAGTATCAGAACCGGTGTGA
Source organism: uncultured Paludibacter sp. (assembly GCA_964455235.1). Classification (GTDB taxonomy): domain Bacteria; phylum Bacteroidota; class Bacteroidia; order Bacteroidales; family Paludibacteraceae; genus Paludibacter. The sequence goes on along the minus strand of CAYVWK010000001.1, from coordinate 23,483 downwards.
CAAACTGGTCCAACTGGGTTTGCTTTTATCAATAACGTATCCGAATCACAATCAGAAAGTATATTGACTAAACGCAGAAAATTACCACTCTCCTCCCCTTTGGTCCATAGGCGTTTTTTAGTACGACTATAAAACGTCACATTGCCTGTATCCAGGGTAATTTTCAGTGCCTCTTCATTCATAAAACCGAGCATCAGCACTTTCGCACTGATATCATCCTGAATGATGGCCGGCACAAGACCATCCATTTTATCAAAATCTATATTCATGGTGAATTTTTTTCAAAATTACGAGCAATAACTCAAAAAGTCATATTGAACCACAAAAATAAGCTTTTAAGTTCAATTTTACAGCATTAGACGATAGAAAGTGAGATTAGATGAGTGGAATACCCATGCTTGCACATTGCTGCACCATACTATCAGGCCAAATACTAGCTTGAATTTCCCCTATATGTGCTTTTCTGAGGAAGAACATACATAAGCGAGACTGACCAATACCACCACCGATAGAAAGCGGTAAATCCCCATCCATCAGTCGTTTATGAAAATAAAGATTCAACCTATCATTTTTATCCTCTAGGTTCAGTTGCTTCAAAAGAGCGTTTTGATCTACTCGAATCCCCATAGAAGAAATTTCCACTGGAAGATTAAGAACAGGATTCCACAATAGAATATCACCATTTAAGCCAGGCAATCCATCTTCGCCCAAACTAGTCCAATCGTCATAATCAGGTGCACGACCATCGTGTTTCGTACCATCAGCTAAGTCGCAACCAATGCCAATAATAAAGACTGCGCCATGCTTTTTAGTTATTGCATATTCCCTATCCTTAGGAGATAAATCGGGATATAACTGACGGAGATGTTCGGCATGAATAAACTCAATTTCACGTGGTAAAACAGGTTTTATTTGTGGAAAACTCTCAGAAACAAGATATTCAGTACGCAAAAGAGTAGCATAGATTCTTTTTACGATGGTTTTAAGGAAGTCGATATTACGCTCTTCAGCTGTCATAACGCGCTCCCAATCCCACTGGTCAACATACAGGGAATGTAGATTTCCCAGTTCCTCATCTGCGCGAATTGCATTCATATCCGTATAGATACCATAGCCATGCTCAATTTGATAGTCGGCCAAGGTAACGCGTTTCCATTTTGCTAGCGAGTGAACTACTTCAGCGCGAGCATCTTCCATATCTTTAATAGGAAAGTTGACAGCTCGTTCTACCCCATTCAAATCATCATTTAGACCAGTGCCACGCAAAACAAACAAAGGAGCAGTAACTCTCCTTAAACGCAGCTCTGCAGACAAGTTAGTCTGAAAAAAATCTTTAATTTTAGCAATACCCAATTCGGTTTGCTGCAGATTCAATAAAGGTTGATAATTATCAGGCTTAATTAAATAGCTCATATTGTAATTTTACGTATTGATTAAATTTTCGCACAAAGATAAGCAAAATGATATAAAAAAAGCCTTTTCCAATACAGAAAAAGGCTTTTTATGAGTATTTCCTTTAATTCTATTTTCGTTTGTATTGAACAAAACTATAAGGATAAGGATGATTTGCGTCGGCTTCATGATCTACTCTGTTGACTTCTTCCCAGATATTAAAATCAATTTCAGGAAAAAAAGTATCAGCAGTAAATTCACCATGTACCCATGTAATATACAGACTATCAGCATAATCAAAACCTTGTTGATAGACTGAAGAACCACCAATAATAAATACCTGCTCTGCGTTAGAGCTGAGTTCCAAAGCATCTTCCATAGAATCAGCTTCAAAATAGCCCTCAATAACTCCTTCTGTCAGCATGCTGGTAAGTACAATATTGGTACGATTGGGGAGAGGACCGTTGGGAAGGCTTTCGAAGGTTCGTTTGCCCATAATGAGCGTGTGCCCTGTCGTTAGCTCTCTAAAATGCCTCATGTCCGCAGGCAACTTCCAAGGAAGATTTTTCTTATAACCTATTGCGTAGTCATCTGCTACGGCTGCAACAATGGATATTCTCGCCATAAGATCAAAATTGGTAAAAGATTAAATCTTTTGGGTTAGTTTGTTTTTATTTTGTTTTGCACTGCAAAAATAGGCATTTTAAAATCATTTAGAAAGTAAAAATGCATTTTCAAAAGAAAAATGAAAGCATTATCTTGCAAACTGACTACTAATCAACAAGATAGGGAATGTATAATTATGTATAAAATATTAAATTGCCACTTTCCCTTTGATATGAGGATGTGGATCGTAATCTACCAATTCAAAATCTTCAAATTTGAAACTGAAAATATCTTTCACATCAGGGTTGATTTTCATCTTAGGAAGAGGACGAGGCTCGCGTGTTAATTGTAAGTTAACTTGCTCTAAATGATTAGAATAGATATGCGCATCGCCTAAAGTATGTACAAAATCTTTTGCCTCTAAACCCGTAACCTGTGCCACCATTTGTAACAATAAAGCATAAGAAGCAATATTAAAAGGAACCCCTAAAAATATATCTGCACTGCGTTGATATAGTTGCAGACTTAGTTTACCATCAGCCACATAAAACTGAAAAAAAGCATGACAAGGAGGTAGATTCATATTAGGTAAATCTGCTACATTCCAAGAACTTACGATGATACGGCGCGAATCAGGATTGTTTTTAATTGTATTGATTACTTCTGATATCTGATCAATATGTCCACCAGTATAATCTGGCCAAGAACGCCATTGGTAACCATAAATATGTCCTAAATCACCATCTTCATCAGCCCATTCATTCCAAATTCGAACATCATTATCTTGCAGATATTTCACATTGGTATCACCATTCAAAAACCATAAAAGCTCATGAATAATGGATTTTAGATGCAGTTTTTTAGTTGTCAAGCAAGGAAAACCTTCGGATAAATCAAAGCGCATTTGATGTCCAAATACAGACATCGTTCCTGTACCTGTACGGTCTTCTTTCTTTACACCTTCCTTCAAAACTCTATCTAATAAATCTAAATACTGTTTCATATCTTCAAATTCTATATTGATTTACCTAAAATTCATTCTAATAACTTTAAACTCAATTCTTCTGTTGATTTGATTGGCAATATCCTGTTCCTCAGGACTTAAGCTACGAATAAAATCTTGCGTTAATATCTCATCTACAGGGAGAAATTCGTATTGAGTATGCACACTTTCATCTATAATATAAGGACTTTCTTTACCATATCCTTTAGAAATCAAGCGTTCTTTTTCAATGCCAGCATCAATTAAATAATTTACAACCGATTGTGCTCTTTTTTGAGACAAATCAAGGTTGAAGGCATTACTACCTACAAAATCCGTATGTGCACTAATTTCAATTTTGATAGTAGGATTATCGTTCATCATATTGAGTAAGTCCTTTAAACCTGCTTCGGATTCGGGAGTGATATTCCATTTTGCAAACTCAAAAAAGATATTTTCCAATTGAACAGGGCGGAAAGCAGCAGGCAAAATCAAATCCATGGTAAAGGTTTTATCCCCTTTCACACCTTTAGTAGAAAGAGTTGCTTTTTTATTCAGAAAACCACGTGCAGTACCCAACATCACACACTCCATATCTTTGTCTATGATGATTTTATATGAGCCATCTTTTCGAGAAACAACACGGGTATTCTGCCCTGTATTGCTCACCAAGCGCACGGTAGCATCAGGGATAGGATTTTTCTTATCATCGTACACAACACCCTGTACGACCACCTCATGTTCTTGTAATTCAAAAGAGTAAATCGCATCTATCCCCCGAATATGACCTCTATTGGACGAGAAAAACCCTTTTTCCTTATTGTTTTCAAAGCAAATTCCAAAATCATCAAAATTAGAATTGATAGGATTACCCATATTGGTTACAGTCCATTGGCCATCCATCTTTACTGCTTTAAAAATATCTAAACCACCCATTCCTGGATGCCCATTAGATGCAAAATATAACACTCCATCATGACGCATATAAGGGAACATTTCGTCGCCAGGAGTATTGATGGTATCACCTAAATTCTCAATAAACTTACATTCAGAACCTTCTAACTTACCAAACCAAATATCTTTACCACCTTGACCATTAGGGGCATCAGATACAAAATAGATAGTCTCTCCATCAGGAGCAATGCTTGGGTGCGCAACAGATATAGTACTGTCTTTAAAGAAGTTAATCCTCTGAGGAGTAGTCCATTCTCCACCAGCTCGCGAAGATGAAAAAATCTCAACAGCAGCATTCCCTTCATCCTTTTGAGAGGCCACGCTAAAATACATGGTACGCCCATCAGGCGAAAAACCTAAACTTCCTATATCCCTTTTATCGCTCACTTCATCTGGAAAAACAAGTTCAGGTTTACTCCATTTTCCAGAAGCATCTTGTTTAGAAGTAAAAATATTATTATTAGGATATTTAGTCACAAAATTTTCCGAACTCCCTTTTTTGGAGATAGCTCGGTTTGATGTAAAAAAGAAACTTGTATTGTCTGTACCTTGAAATGTAGGAGAGAAATTATAACGATTTCTGGCAAAAAAATCATCTGCACGTTTCACTTTATAATCTGTTGGATTGGCTCTCCAGTAAGGGGTTTGATTTGCGCCAACAATACCATTTAAGGCTAAAATACTCGTTGAATCATGCTGCAAATAAAGCTTATAATTTTTGAGTGCATCGCCATATTTAGCATTTCTATGCTGCGCCTGAGCCAGTTTCAAATACACAAGACTATCTTGGTATTTAGCACGAACGGAGCGATTATACATCAGTTCTGCACGAGAAAAATTCAATTTATTGAGACATTCTCCCTGATTATAAGCAACTCGTGCCTTCAATTCCTGCTCTTTATATGGTATTTTTCCATAAGCTTTGGAATACAAATCTAAGGCTGATGCATATTCACCAGCCTCAAATTTTTTATCTGCTTTGGATAATTGTGATTTAGTACCACAGCCTGTCACCAACAGCAGTGAAATCACCATACTATATATTAAAGCATTGAATCTCATTTATTTATAAAACTATTTCTCTATCAAATCCCTTCATTATTCTAACTCATGAATAACCAATCCAGAGCGTAATTTAGGTTCAAACCAAGTTGTTTTGGGAGGCATAATATTCCCTGTATCTGCAATGGACATCAACTGATCCATTGAAACAGGATATAAAGCAAAGGCAGCCTGCATTTCACCGCTATCTACACGGCGTTTCAGCTCTTCTAAACCACGAATACCGCCTACAAAGTCGATGCGTTTGCTGGTACGTAAATCCTTGATATCCAAGACTTCATCAAAAATAAAATTGGAAGCAATGGTCACATCTAAAACCCCAATTGGATCGTTATCATCATAAGTACCCACTTTTGCAGTCAGGCTATACCAATTCCCAGATAGATATAACGAAAAATTATGTAATTTATTGGGTTTGTAAATACTTTCACCTTTCTTTTCAACTACAAAATACTTCTCCAAAGATTGCAAAAACTCCTCATCAGAGAGACCATTCAAATCCGTAACAACGCGATTATAATCGATGATAGTCAGCTGATTATCAGGGAAACACACAGCCATAAAAAAGTTATACTCTTCATTACCTGTATGATTGGGGTTTTGCAATTTTTTCTCATTGCCTACCAAAGCTGCAGCTGCACTACGATGGTGACCATCAGCTATATATAGATTAGGAATAGTCGCAAATATCTCCGTAATACGCTTAATAGTAGCGGGATTGTCTATCACCCAAAAATGATGACCAAAACCATCACCAGGAGCGATAAAATCATATATAGGGTCATTTTTAACTACCTCTTTCACAATCACATCCAATTCATCATGGTGAGGGTAAGCAAAAAATACAGGCTCTATATTCGCATTATTAATGCGCACATGCTTCATGCGGTCCTCTTCTTTATCTTTACGAGTCAGCTCATGTTTTTTGATACGTTCTTCCATATAATCCTCAACAGAAGCACAGACAACCAAGCCGTACTGCGTTTTACCATTCATGGTTTGCGCATACACATAGTACTTTTCAGTTTCATCTTGCACCAACCAGCCATTAGATTTGAAAGCGGTGAAATTTTCAACAGCTTTTTCATAGACTTTTTCATCATGCTCATCTGTACCTGGTTCAAAATCAATTTCAGGTTTGATGATATGATAGAGCGACATCGGATTACCTTTCGCTTCGGTGCGAGCTTCTTCGGAGTTAAGCACATCATAAGGGCGAGAAGCCACTTTTTCAACTAAATTTTGTGGAGGACGAAATCCTTTAAAAGGTTTTACAATAGCCATATTTTTGTTTTAATTATAAATGATTAATTGTTAGTGATTGTTCTAACTCCAATTTTTTCTCTTAAAAAACCTACAAAATTAATTAAAAAAACCGATACTCACCAAATAATTGGAGTATCGGTCTTTTTTATGAGAAATCTCTATATTATCTGCAAGATTATTCAGAAACTACATCAAATTCGATATCTAAAGATACTTCTTTGTGTAATTTCAAGCTTGCTTTATAGCTACCAATTTCTTTTACTGGCTCTTTAAGAGCAATCACTCTACGGTCAACAGTAAAGCCTGCTTTTTCGTATGCTTCAGCGATTTGGATAGGACCAACAGCACCAAAGATTTTACCGGTTGTGCTAGTTTTAGCACCAACAGTTAATTTCACATCTTTGATTTGTTCAGCTAAAGCTTCAGCATCTTGTTTGATACGCTCTAATTTATGAGCACGTTGTTTCAAATTTTCAGCTAATACTTTTTTCGCAGATTCAGTAGCAATAACTGCTTTTTTCTGAGGGATAAGATAATTACGGCCGTAACCATCTTTTACATTTACTATATCGTCTTTAAAACCTAAGTTTAGAACGTCTTCAATTAAAATAACTTCCATATTCTTTCCTCCTCTTTTATTATTTCAACATATCAGTTACATAAGGAAGCAAAGCCAAATGGCGTGCTCTTTTAACTGCTTGAGCTACCTGACGTTGGAATTTCAAAGAAGTACCAGTCAAGCGACGAGGTAAAATCTTACCCTGCTCGTTCAAAAACTTTTTCAAAAATTCTGGATCTTTGTAGTCGATGTATTTAATGCCACTTTTTTTGAAACGGCAATATTTTTTTCTTGTAAGATCAACTGTAGGTGGGGTTAAGTACCTAATGTTTCCTTGATTTGCTGACATGATTAATCCTCCTTCTCTTTAGATTTCAACCCTTTTCTTTTTTCCGCATACTCGTAAGCATATTTATCTAAACGGAAAGTTAAGAAACGTAACACTCTCTCATCACGACGATAATTCGTTTCCAATGTGGCAATTACAGTTGGTTCTGCATCAAATTGTAACAAGGAATAAAAACCAGTCGATTTCTTTTGAATAGGATAAGCTAACTTGCGCAGCCCCCAATTCTCTTCATTTGTAATAGTCGCACCGTTGTCTATCAACAAGGTTTTGAACTTTTCTACCGCTTCCTTCATCTGAGCATCAGATAAAACGGGAGTTAAAATGAAAACGGTTTCATAATGGTTTAACATACTGTTAATTAAGTTTTTAAATTAATAATATTGATATACTCGCTTAAAAAGCGGGTGCAAATATACAACATTTTTACAAATAATACTTCAATTCTACCTCTAAATTTAATTTTTCTTTCTCTGACAAGCTGAATTTAAACTTATTATAGCTTGGTTTGAAGAAACCTTTGAACTTATAATTGGCAAAACCAAAGCCTTCTTTTGGAAAACCAATTTTCGTATAATTCATCTTTAAATCCTTGTTTTCATCATCTAAAACTGTAACTCCATACTCACCTGGAGGCAGTTGGATATGCACAACAAACTCATCTGCATTAAAGGTTTTAGGGTAAAAATCAGCCCAAAAAGGAATCTCGTTTTTAAAACCTTCTTCACTATCAAAAATAGCAACACAAAGCTGCCCTTCTTGGGTTTTTATATTTTTGATGGTAAGTTCAATACTCTGAGAATACAGAATTAAACCTGAAAACAGTAGTACCGACAAAAGCAAGGATGTTTTATTCATACGTTTAAATTTTATTTTTTTAGTTGTCGTATGGAACTTTCGATGAAATAATTTAATCATCCGCATGGGCGAAATAATTGACTAAATTATTTCATGTTGTTTCATATAGGTAAGTTTTAATGATTATAAATTTTCTAAAGCTGATGGTGCGAAATTGGATTCAGGGAGTTTTGAGCCAGGCTGGAATTTATCGACTATCATTTCCGATTTCCTACCATTTTTCTTGTTATCCATCACCATTTTATGAGCGAAATAAATTCCATTCGACTGTTTTTTATAGTCTGATATTGTTTGTTCTCGATTTAAACCTCCACCCGCATCATAATACTCCATTTTATAGGCGAAATAATTTGATTTATCAATATAAGTTATTCGTTTTGCAAAACCATTTTCTTGTTTGAGTTTATCTGTTTTGAAAGTCGCCTCAATTACCCAGCAATCCTTGCCTTCATAGGCTTCTTCTTTCAATATTTTATAGTCATAATCATTCAAATTCGGTTTGCTCATGTCTGCATTGGTAAACTCAGAGCCCATGAAATTTTTGGCTTTTTCTGTACTCACAACACGGCGAGTCTTACGTAAAGCGGGCATATATATCCACTGACTATCCTCTTGATCTTCATAGTCATACACCAACAAAGCAGTGCCTTTCACATCTGCTGGGGCAATGAAATTAATCAGCATTTTGGTTACATCATTAAACTTTCGTGATGCAATGGCAATCTGACGCACCCGTACATTTCCCTTTCCATCATATATATTAATAGTAGCAATCATTTCCATTTCTGCAATTTTGATGGCATCCATCGCTTTTTGGGAAATTTCAGCAGCATTTTGTGCTGATAAGCCTATATTAGTTATGAAGATAAGGCTCAGTATTACAAATAGTGGTTTCATATTTTTACAATTTAATCTGTTATTATTATTTTTTCTCTAAGAATTTGGGGCGAGTTAATAAAGCAAGAGCGGGTATAAACATCAAGGCACAAATCAGACATAAGAAGAGCGATATGATGATTAAAAAACCGAAGGAGTGGATGATAGGGAATGCAGATAAAAATGCTACCGAAAATCCTATCATAACCGAAAATGCATTGATGGTAATCCCTCTACCTATGGTGCTTAGCGTATTTTTAATGCTATCCACATAATTATTACCTTCTTCCAATTCCCATTTGATACGCCAAAAAACATGTATGGTAAAATCGACTCCCAAGCCTATGGATATAGATGATAATAAGGCAGTTACTATATTGAGTTCCATACCTGTCCACCCCATGATACCAAAGGTACAGAAAACAGCAAAAACAAGCGGTAAACTACCTATTAGTCCAGCGATTATGCTTTTGAAAATAATCGCTAATAAAATGATAATCGCAACGAAAGCAAATAACAGCGAGTAATTTTGACCACGCATAATCGATTGACTCATTTCAACCTCGACCAAAGGGAAGCCACCAGACACATAATGAAACTGTTCATCACCACCGATAATCTCAGCTAATTCTTGAACAACTGCATTCACTTCAGCAATGCTATGCGCACTAAATTGAATTGTCATCAGGGTATTTGTATAATCAAAATCTACAAATCGCTCCACCTCTTCAGGGTCACTACTCATCATATACAATTCAAGGTATTGAGCAATAGCCTCTCGATTATCGGGAATTACGCCAAACTCAACACTATTCGAATCGTTTAAAGCCTTGCTAATCTCCAAAACGATGGTAGCCAAAGAAGTCACAGACCCCACATTAGGCAGTTTAGTCAATTCTTGTTCACACTCATACAGTTTATGCATTAAGGCAGGTTCTTTCACATCTCCTTCAAACATGACATTCAGCATTTTACTACCACCAAAATCTTCATCAAGCACTTCTATAGCAATATTAAAAGGATGATCAGCAGGAAGCACTTCATTCCAGTCGGGAGCGACTTTAAAATGGATTAAACCAAGTGTGCAAATCGTAAAAATAAGTGCAAAAGATACAATTATCGCTTTAGGATGTTTGGTAACTAAGTTGCCAACCTTCTGAATAAGAGGAAGAAAGATATCGCGTGACTCTCCATTTGTTTTTTTGAACGATTTGCCTTTTTTCATGAAAGACATTACCGCAGGAATGAAATATAAGCTCACTAAAAGAGCAAAAGCAATTCCTATAGCCGAGACAACACCCATCTGCTGAGCAGGCAGCAAAATATGCGTAACCAAGCCCATCACCCCCACTATAGTCGTTAAACCACAAAACAGAATAGGTTTTGTCAGGTAATCAACCGACTGATTAACAATATCATGCATGGATAACTCAGGGTGATTAGTATTTAAATCCTGATAACGAGCAATGAAATACACTCCATAATTATTGGCGATGGCAATCATCATAAGGGGAATTAGCACACCAAGTAAGCCAAATTCCCAACCCATCATAGGCACTAAACCTACCGAAATAATGATAGAAAACAGCACCACAGAGAAGGGCAGCAGCACCGCTTTCAACTCTCTAAACGAGATGAGGAGCATCGCAAACATCAGCAGCAAACCGACAGGAAGAATGACCATTAAATCGCGTATTATCTTCGTACTAGCATCATCGCGCAAATAAGGTTGTCCCGTAACATACATATCTTCTGGACCAGGATGGGCAGCGATGGTCTCCTGCACAAAAGCCATCAACTCTTTGTCTTTGAGCGTATTCGTAGCATTAACTATAATCAAAGCCTTCTGAAAATCTTCCGAAACCACAAGTCCATATGCTAATTTATTCGCTTTAATCTCCTCACGCAGCAACTCCCTATCCTCATCTGAATACGGAAGCCACTGGACAACAGGGTCAACCAACATCATCCCATCATCAGAACGAATATTTTTAGCTTGAAATAGGGAAAAAACATAACTAAATCGACTATCATACTCGAAAGCCTCAGAAATAGCCTGCAGTCGCTCCAAAGTAGCAGTTTGCAGCACATCCTCACTTTCAAGCACAATGAGCAAAGGCTCTTCATTACCGAAAATCTCCTCTATCAGAGTAGTTTGCTGCCGAGAAGACATATTTTCTGGCAAATAAGTCTCTAAATCTGAGTTGATTTTCAGTTTGAATAACCATATTGCAGACACAACTACCGCAATCAAAGTCGCTGCAATAATAAACCAACGGTAGCGGAGGATGAAGTTTGGAGAGTTCATAAAGTTTGTAAAGTTTATAAAGTTTGTAAAGAGAATGAGACTAATGTGCCGATGAGACTAATGAGACTAATAGGTTTTCATTATTACTACATTTCTAAATTTCTTAATTTCTTAATTATTCACATCGGCACATTGGCATATTGGCACATTAACACATTAGCATATTGACACATTAAAAGTGCACTTTCAATTCCGCAAACACCCCATTCATCACTTTTGATGAATAGTTGAATAGCGTAGTGTATTTTGCGTGCATATAGTTACCGCCGACGTTAACTGTCAAGTAGTCGTTCACTTTCCAAGTAACTTTCGGGCGGATGAAATATTCTTTGGTGGATAGATTATAATAGCCTGTCAGCTCTGCATTCCACACATCATAAGCAAATGATTTAGAGACTGTGAAAGTAGCAGCATAGTTTTGTTCTTTGTACTGACCAAATATCAAACGATTGAAATTCTTACTTTGATAATCTATCATATCATTTGCATAGTCGCCTATTTTGGTAAGATCCCAAGTATCCATTTTTGGTTCTTCCAATTCTTCATACCCAACCACATTTTTCCCTATCAATTGTGCAATAAAGACATAATCATTCCACATTTTCTCGATAGCAAGCACATAACTAAAGTCATTATTGGGGACATACATACCCTTGTGTTTGCTAGAAATAATGTTATAAGCAGCTTCACCACGCACAATAAAACCTGAAAGAGGCAAAGCGAAATCAAAGCCAATAGCCTGTTTTTTATACACTTTGGGTGTATATTCTATATTGATAGAAATCGGATCAGATATGCCAGTAAAATTCAACTTAAAAGTATCTAAATCCAAACCGTGATAAGGGTCGTAGCCTGAAAAATAGGATACAGCAAAACCAATTTGTGGAAGTTCGAAGTTTAAACGAGCACCAAAACTGCCATTAGTTAGTTTTTTTTCAGGAATAACTAAAGGATTAAATCCTACATTAGCATCGATGGAAGGTAAAGAAATTGGAAAGCCTTCTATATTCATCTCTTGCCTTAAATCGAATAAATCAAAACGATAAACAGAAGGTTTGAAATAAGGAATACCTATTATATCAATATCAATAGTAGGAGAAAAGCGGTATTTCATTCTCAACATCAAATTCGATAGTTTTTGATCGTCAGGGTCAGCTGTTAAAAAGAAAAAATCAGTAGGATTGATGTTGTTAGTAGGGTTAAAACCATCCGTTCTTCCCCAATTAACAAGCTGATATCCAGCTAACAAGTCAAAATTATTAGAACTATATCCTGTATAGAGCTCTTTAATTTCTATATCCTGATAATCTTCTTTAAAAGCTACTCCTTTCCGAAGTCGAATATCCGCATCCAACAAGGCTTCTTTATGTTTTAAATTAGTTTGAAACGCTATTTCAGCAAAGGAATTGGAGAGATCGTAGAGCTCGCTGCCACCCATCACAGAGCCACGTGCATAACCATTAAACTGAACTATTTTAGAAGATGAAACAGACTCATTATCACCTAAAGCACTTGCACTATCAAACAGCCCTTGAGCTGAAAGTAGTATGGGAAAAAGAACTAAAATTACAATTACAAATCGTGTACGTTGCATAGCATTTAATTGCGTTTAATTAAGTGCTGCAATTTTACGAGTTAGGAAGTAGAAATAAGTCTTATTTTTAAAAGAAAAACCACAAGTAGTAGTACGAATTTTAAAAGTTGAACTTTTTACTGCTCATAATGGGATTTATAAGCTACTGGAGTCATGCCTGTTAGTCGTTTAAACTCTTTATAGAAGGATGATTTACTAGAAAACCCACACTCGTAGCCTATAGCTTCTATAGAATAGTTATTAGTAGGGTCTAATAGCATTTTTTTGACTTCCTCCACGCGATAGGCATTGATAAATTGAAAGAAATTTTTGCCAATTACCGTATTTAAAACCTCTGTAAGTTGATGTTTTGGAGTGTTGAGTTCTTTAGATAATAAATCCATATTGATATCTGGATTAAGGTAGGCGTTTTGACTTTCTACATAGTGCAAAAGATCAATTTTTATCTTTTGCTTAGTTTCATCACTTAAAAGAGAGTTACTATAACTTGTAGATTTATCTTCTACTGGAACTAAAATATTGGCTGGTAGAATTTGCTGAAGTAATCCGTAAAAACTCAACACATAAATTACCAATAACAGGGCTGCATAATTATAGACATGAGGTAATAACAACATTTTACCTTCAAAATAGACTGCTATGGCAATGATAACTGCCACCAAACAATAGATAGTATAAAATACTACTACACTTAAAACCCAACCTAGATTCTCATTTTTTTCGATATTGGATTTTTCATTTTGAAGGTTCATTCTATGTTTATGTACATATATCAAACTTAGCGGGTTGTATATCGACCAAGAAATAAAATTAGCAGCTGCAAACAATATCCTAAATGTATAATTTGAGTTTTTAGTGAAGAAATCAAGCATTAAAAAAGGCTCTTGGATGATATAGGCATGAATTTCAAAAACTAAAAAAGGAAGTAAATGTAATAATTGTGTCCATTTTAGTTTGAAATTAGGTCGGGTTAAAGAACTGATATATAAATACATAGCAGGATTCATCAATAAAAAAGAACTAGAAAGCAAAGGTTGACCAAAAATCAGATGATCTAAGCCACAGGTTAAAAACTCAATCGCCAACAACATTAACCAAGCTGATAGAATTTTATCTGATACTGAATTTTCCTTTTTGGTAAACATCAGTACAGCAGCAAAAACACCCTGACTAAAACCTACCCATGCTATGGTACTCATGAAATCCATTCTTTTTCTTTTTTGGTTATATGTGATGAAAATGTAGCTCAGTTCCTTTTCAACACACAAAATTAAACTTTTAATCTATAAACGACTAATCTGTGGGTTTATTTTTTAGATTTATCCTTTTAAAACCTAAAAGAACACTGATTACATTTAAAAAACATTTAACTTATGAATATATGTTCATTTGTTGTTTTGTTGATTTAATCTTTCTACTTTTGCAGCCGAAACTACGCAAAAGGTAAAAATGTACGATTTGCATGGTTGAAATACATTAGAAAATTAGAAAAAACAAGAATAATGGAGAAAATTTTAATCATTGGCGGAGTAGCAGCAGGAGCCACCGCAGCGGCAAAAGCTCGTCGCGTTTCATCAGAAGCACAGATAACCATGTTGGAAGCAGGGGTAGATATATCCTTCGCCAACTGTGGATTACCTTACTATATAGGCGGAGATATCAAACATCGTTCGTCACTTATTCTGCAAAGCCCAGAAAGTTTTAAAGAACAATATGATGTGGATGTATTTACGCATACCGTCGCAACCATTATCGATAGAGAGAAAAAGCAAGTCAAAGCTGTTGATACACGCACAGGCGATGCTAAATATTATGACTATGATAAATTGATATTAGCGCAGGGTGGTCGTCCCATTAAACCAAAAATTGAAGGAGCGGATTTAGATCATGTGTTTTCCTTATGGACTTTGGATGATATGGATAAAATCAAGCGATTTACCGACAACAAACAACCCACGGAGGCAGTGGTAGTAGGCGGTGGTTTCATTGGTTTAGAAATGGTCGAAGCTTTAGCTAAAAGAGGGCTGAAAGTTCATGTGGTGGAGATGATGCCCCACGTGATGAGCATTATGGATGCAGAGATAGCTGGCTTTATTCAGCAAGAGATGATGGCTTATGGTGTTCAGCTTCACACTGGTAAAAGCGTCACCTCAATACAAACCAATACAGTAAAATTAGATGATGGTACAGTTATAAACGCACAAATGGTGATTATGTCTATAGGCGTGCGCCCTACCCTACAGTTAGCTCAGGATGCTGGTTTGGCTATAGGTGATGCTGGTGGTTTGTTAGTGGATGAATACCTGCAAACTTCAGATGAGAGCATCTATGCAGCTGGTGATATGGTGGAATTGGAGCATAGAGTTTCCAAACATAAGGTGCGCATCCCATTAGCGGGACCAGCCAACCGACAAGGACGTATAGCTGCTGAAAACGCATTAGGCGGAAAACATGCCTATCAAGGTTCGATTGGGACTTCGATTGTGAGAGTCTTTGAAGCGGTTGCAGGTATTACAGGACTTTCTCTCAAACAAGCGCGTTCGTTAGGTATACCAGCAGATTCTGTTACGGTGCACAAAGAACATCACACAAGTTATTATCCTGGTTCACAAAATGTTACGGTGAAGTTAATATATAATACAGAGACAGGTCAGATTTTGGGTGGACAAACAGCAGGTTATGAGGGAGCAGACAGACGCTTGGATGTAATTGCAACAGCCATAGCAGGCGGTTTGACCGTATATGATTTAGCGGATATTGATTTCGCTTATTCGCCACCGCTTGGTACAGCCAACGATGCTCTGAATATGGCAGCCTACACAGCCGAAAATCGCATGACTGGTTATAGTCCGTCTGTTACAGTTGCAGAATTAGACGAACTCATCAAGCGTATTAAGCCAGCTGTAATCGATGTGCGTGATATGTTTGCCTACGAGAAATCGCATATACATGGCTCGTACAACATCCCTTTGGAAGCTTTGCCAGAGCAAATCAAATCCATTCCTAAAGATCTTCATATCATTATATATGATGAAAATGGCAAGAAAGGTCATCAAGCACTTCGCATGCTAAAAGGTGCAGGAATAGAGAATGTTTGGAATATCTCAGGAGGGAACATTTCCTTGCAGCGACAAGCTTATTCTGTAGGTTTTGAGACTATCAAAGTCCATCTACTTCCTTTAGAAGAAAAGAAAATTGGAGAGAAAAAAGCAGCATCAGAAGAAGAAAAAGCAACTCAAACAACCAAGAAAGTTGACAACAATACTCCTCTAGTCATTGATGTGCGTACACCCATGGAGTTTCAAGCGGGAGCCTATCCTGACGCAATTAATATTTCCTTGGATGAACTGGAATATAAGTTAGATATCTTAGGTGATAAAAACCGAGAAATTACAGTCTATTGTGCCACAGGAGCCCGTTCAGCCTATGCCAGACAAGTACTGATGCACCTCGGCTTCGCAAAAGTCACTAATGGGGGCGGTTTGATGCAGATGATGATGAAAAGGTGATTGTGTTTCTGTATTAGTGCACAAAAAATAACAAAAAATGCACATTGGTTTTATTTATACGCTCTAAATTTGCACTTTAACTATATATGTTCATTTTAGACGTATTTATCAATCCATTAATCACGATAATATATGAAACGCTCCTTATTCATCTTAATAGCCATTACATTTGCATTACATGCTTCTTTTTCAAATACCATCACCTTAACTGAACAGGGTGGATGGCTTGAGACTGCCTATGTCAAATGGTTACCTGTGGAGGGAGCTGATTTTTATCAGGTTTATGTTACTGGAGAAGGTTTAACTGATAAAAAAATTGATACGCAACTAATTCGTGAATATGCCGACTATTTTAGGGCTGATATTCCTGGTTTAAAAGCTGGTAGCTATACGGTAAAAGTTGAGGCTCTTCAAGAAGAAACGGTTATAAAAAGTGCTATTTCTAATGAAATTACAGTTAATCCAATAGAACGCGTAGGTTTTGCTTTTTCAAATAATATCGTTCCAGGTGCTTATAAAATAGATGGAACGCCAAAAGATAATGCATACATTATATATATCACCGAGAACACAAAAAACACCATTTCAATGGACGTTACGGGTGCCAATTCTAATCCTTGTGTTGGTCTGCAAGCCATATTAGATGGTTTTAAAAAAGGCAAGGATAATCGCCCTTTAATTGTGCGTTTGATTGGTCAAATTACCGATCCAAAGGATTTAGATAAAGGTGATATTGTGATTGAAAACAAGAATAATGCGTTGAGTTATATCACGATAGAAGGGATTGGAGATGATGCAGTTGTTGATGGTTGGGGCATTCGAGTTAAGAATGCGAATAATATTGAAATACGGAATTTAGGTTTGATGAATTGCGATAGTGGTGAGGGAGATAATATAGGTTTGCAACAAAATAATTACCATGTTTGGGTGCATCATTGTGACTTCTTTTACGGACATGCAGGAAGTGATGCAGACCAAGCAAAAGGCGATGGAGCTTTAGATAGCAAAGGAACAGGTAATGCAACATTTGACTATAATCACTTTTGGGATACTGGTAAATCGAATTTACTAGGAATGGGAGAAGATCCAGAATATATCACCTATCACCACAATTGGTATGATCATTCTGATAGCAGACATCCAAGGGTAAGACGCCACTCTGTACATGTCTTTAATAATTATTTTGATGGTATATCCAAATATGGAGTAGGTGCAACTACAGGTTCGTCCATTTTTGTTGAAGCAAATTATTTCCGTAATTGTAAATACCCCATGCTGATTTCCATGCAAGGATCGGATGTTTATGATGAAAGTAAACAGAAAAATGATTATTCCAACAAACCCACTTTCTCTAAAGAAGATGGTGGGATTATCAAAGCTTATAACAACTATATTAATGGAGGAAAGCGATTTGTACCCTATGCAGATGGCAATTTCCCTAATTCCACTGTCGATTTTGATGCTTATGTAGCTACTACTCGCACTGAAATCGTTCCATCCAACATCACATCCTATAGAGGAAATAATAGTTATAATAATTTTGACACCAATGTATCTATTATGTATGCATATGCTGTGGACAGTCCTGAAGATGCAAAAGCTAAAGTCACGGAATATGCAGGGCGCATGCATGGAGGTGATTTCAAATGGACGTTTAACGATGCTGTTGATGATAGTTCATATGATGTGAATACTGCTCTAAAAGCAGCTTTGGTCAACTACACGACTCAATTAGTTGCAGTTCAAGGTGAAGATGTGGACAACAATCAAGGGAACAATAATAATGGAAATGACAACCCTGATGCTATGACCCATAATTTCACCTTATATGGTACAAACAGTACGTTTTACAGCATTAATGGCAGTTTAAGTAGCACTAAAGGCACAGTTGAATATGCTGGGCTGACTTTAACTCAATGTTTAAAAATTGAATCTGCCACAAATGTTTCATTTACTACAGATACAGAATACATCTTGACTTTAGTTTTCAATGATAATTTCAATGGTAAGATTAAGATAAACGGTACAAATTACTCAGCGACATCGGGTATATTAACTACCACTCTTCCTGCTGGCAGTTATTCCATTACAAAAGGAGATACCAGTAACTTATATTATATCAGTCTACAAAAAGATATGACAAGCGTAGTAAATCCTGAAAAAAACATACAGATTTCAATCTACCCAAATCCAGCAAGTCACACTTTGCATATTTCAACTGATAATAGAATCCATCAAATCAAGGTTTTCAGCCTTACTGGAGAGTTAGTTTTGACTAAAACGGGAG
Organism: uncultured Paludibacter sp.; assembly: GCA_964455235.1. Taxonomy (GTDB): domain Bacteria; phylum Bacteroidota; class Bacteroidia; order Bacteroidales; family Paludibacteraceae; genus Paludibacter. The sequence goes on along the minus strand of CAYVWK010000001.1, from coordinate 4,884 downwards.
ATAATGTGCATATCATCCAAGTAGATTATCTCAACAAAGGAGCGTATATACTACAAATTCAGACAGCACAAGGGTTAGTAAATCGGAGATTTTTGAAGGAATAGATGGGTGCTAGACCTTATTTAACAACAAAAGGACGCAAACTAACCTCGGTCATCACCTATGAATCGAGGCTTAGGCTTAGTACGGCGTATTCAACTAACATTTAACGTTCAACACGCCGCATTCAACAACAATTTCACACTAAAAAAGAATATTTTCTTACAAATTAGTTGGTAATTTACAAAAATGCTGTATATTTGCAGCCAGATTTTGAAAATGATATGAATAACAACAATCTACATATTTTACTACTCGATATTATTATTCTTTTACAAAAGCAGTAAGAGTGAGTTTGGTATGTAGATATATGCAATAAAATTTGAAGCCTTTCTCACTCAAACTGGGAAGGGCTTTTTTCATTATAAGCAAATAATATGGAAAAGCTTTTTATTTTTGACACAACGCTTCGTGATGGCGAACAAGTTCCTGGTTGTCAACTTAACACAGTTGAAAAAATTCAGGTGGCAAAAGCCTTGGAGCAATTGGGCGTGGACGTTATCGAAGCGGGCTTCCCTGTCTCCAGTCCAGGCGATTTTAATTCTGTAGTGGAAATTTCTAAAGCCGTTACTTGGCCTACTATCTGTGCGCTGACTCGTGGTGTGGAAAAGGATATAGAGGTTGCTGCAGAGGCACTGCAATATGCTAAACACAAACGTATCCACACAGGCATAGGCACTTCCGACTATCATATCAAATATAAATTCAACTCTACTCAAGAAGAAATTTTAGAGCGTGCCGTAGCTGCTGTAAAATATGCCAAACGTTTTGTAGAAGATGTTGAATTTTATTGTGAAGATGCGGGTAGAACGGATAATGTTTATCTCGCACGTGTGGTGGAAGCGGTGATTAAAGCGGGTGCTACCGTAGTGAATATCCCTGATACAACGGGTTATTGTCTACCCAATGTCTATGGCGAGAAAATCAAATTCCTCATGGAAAATGTGAGCAATGTGCATAAAGCCATACTTTCTACGCACTGCCACAATGACTTAGGCATGGCTACAGCCAATACCATTGCAGGTGTAATGAATGGTGCACGCCAAGTGGAGGTTACTATCAATGGTATAGGTGAACGTGCTGGTAATACTTCTTTGGAAGAGGTTGCCATGATTTTGAAATGCCATAAGGATTTGAATATCGAAACGAATATCAATACACAAAAAATATATGGCACCAGTCGCCTGGTTTCTAATCTGATGAATATGCCTGTTCAGCCTAATAAAGCGATAGTTGGACGCAATGCATTTGCTCATTCTTCTGGTATTCATCAAGATGGAGTGTTGAAAAACCGTGAAAATTACGAAATCATGGATCCTACGGAAGTGGGTATCGATCAAAATTCAATTATCTTGACTGCAAGAAGTGGTCGCGCTGCTCTTAAACATCGTCTGAGCGTATTGGGTGTTGATGTGGAAGGCGAGAGATTGGATGTGATTTACGAGGAATTTTTATTGTTGGCTGATAAGAAAAAAGACATCAATGATGATGATGTTTTGATGCTGGCTGGCAAGGAAAGAACCTCCAAAGAACGTATTAAAATTGACCATTTGCAGGTAACATCAGGCGTAGGCGTACGCCCAGTTGCAAGCATAGGTCTGAAAATAGCAGGTGAAAAATTTGAAGCAGCAGCATCCGGTAATGGACCTGTAGATGCCGCTATCAATGCTTTAAAGAAAATCATCAATAGAGAAATGAAACTGCAAGAATTCACCATTCAAGCTATCAATAGAGGTAGTAATGATGTAGGAAAAGTACATATGCAAGTAGAACACGCAGGCGTGGTGTATTACGGCTTTGGTGCCAATACCGACATAGTCGCCGCCTCCGTAGAAGCGTATGTGAATGCGATTAATCAGTTTGT
>CAYVWK010000001.1:1397-2821 GCA_964455235.1 uncultured Paludibacter sp. | reverse complement strand
ATGCCAAAAACTCTTTTTGATAAAATCTGGGATGCGCACGTTGTATCAACGATAAAAGATGGTCCCACGCAGCTGTATATAGATAGACAGTTTGCACATGAGGTAACCAGTCCGCAGGCTTTTAACGGTTTGCGTGCTCGTGGTTTAAAGGTGTTTCGTCCGCAGCAAACAACGATGACTGCCGACCACAACACCCCTACTATTAATCAGGATCAACCTGTGAAAGATCCGATTTCTCGTCATCAGTTAAATACTTTTGCTCAAAATGCAGCTGAGTTTGATATGCCGATTTATTATCCGCTTGGTCATGCGAAAAACGGTATCGTGCATATTATCGGACCCGAAAATGGCTTTACCCAACCAGGTATGACCATCGTTTGTGGTGATAGTCACACCTCTACTCACGGTGCTTTTGGTACCATTGCTTTTGGTATTGGTACATCCGAAGTAGAGATGGTCTTAGCTACTCAATGCGTTTTGCAGACTCGTCCGAAAACCATGCGTATTACTTATAATGGTAAGCTAGGTAAGGATGTAACATCCAAAGACTTAGCACTTTACACTATTTCTAAACTAACAACTGGTGGTGCGACTGGCTATTTTGTTGAATATGCTGGTGAGGCTATTCGCAATATGTCTATGGAAGAGCGCATGACCGTTTGTAACCTTTCTATTGAAATGGGTGCTCGCGGTGGTTTGATTGCTCCTGACGAGACGACTTTTGCGTATGTAAAAGGCCGTGAGTTTGCGCCTAAAGGTGAAGAATGGGACAAGAAATTAGCTTATTGGAAAACCCTTCAATCCGATGCAGGAGCTCAGTTCGATTTAGAGTTAGAGTTTGACGCTACTAAAATTCAACCTATGATTACCTATGGTACGAATCCAGGTATGGGAATGGGTATTTTGGAAGCTATTCCAACTTTGGATGAAGTGGAAGCATCTGGCCGTATATCTTTCCAAAAATCGTTGGAATATATGGGCTTCCAAGCAGGTGAAAAATTAGTAGGAAAGCCTATCGACTATGTATTTATGGGCAGTTGCACCAACGGGCGTATAGAAGATTTCCGCATTTTTGCCAATTACGTTAAGGGCAAAAAGAAAGCTGATAATATAGTTGCATGGTTAGTTCCAGGAAGCTGGCAGGTAGAGCAACAAATCCGTGAAGAAGGTCTGCTAGATATACTCAATGAAGCAGGTTTCCAGCTTCGTCAGCCAGGTTGTTCCGCTTGTCTCGCTATGAATGACGACAAAATTCCAGCAGGCAAATACGCAGTCTCAACCTCCAACCGCAACTTCGAAGGCCGCCAAGGACCTGGTGCTCGCACCATCCTCGCTGGACCATTAGTTGCAGCCGCAGCGGCAATCGCAGGAAGGATCACCGACCCACGATGATGATGTGCCAATATGCCAATGTGCCGATGAGA
>CAYVWK010000001.1:0-1297 GCA_964455235.1 uncultured Paludibacter sp. | reverse complement strand
ATGAGACTAATGTGCAATATGATTAATTGATTCATTGGTTGATTTGTTAGTTGATTATTGAAATGATTGAAATCTTAATAACTTAGTTATTGTTTCCAAGCAAGATCTAGGAACGATTCCTGAGCGAAGTCGAAGGATAATTTATTTAATTTGTTTGTTTATGAAAGAGATTCCTATTACGGGTAATCAAATTGTTGATCATAGTTTTGAGTTTGCTTTAAAAATCGTTGCATTTACAGAGGTTTTGCAAACTGATAAAAAATTCATTATTGCAAATCAACTATTAAGGAGCGGCACATCCATCGGTTCGTGTGTTAGAGAGGCACAAAACTGTGAAAGTAAAGCTGATTTTATTCATAAATTGAAAATATCAGCTAAAGAAGCAGACGAAACAGAATATTGGTTGCTATTATGCAAACATTCAGATAATTATCCTTTTGAAGAGGAGTTACTTGAAGATATTAAAGTAATACAGAAAATTTTAAATAAAATAATTTATACATCAAAAACAAAATTAAGACAAACATAACAGCCCTATGCTGACATTATAATGAGATATATTCACCAAGGCCGTAATCTACCAATTATTCACATTGGCGTATCGACATATTGGCACATTATTCACATCGGCATATTGGCATATTAATAAAAAGATATGGAAAAATTCGTAACACTCACATCCCCCGTGGTTCCGCTTCCGATAGAGAATGTGGACACTGACCAGATTATACCTGCGCGCTTCTTAAAAGCGACTAACAAAGAGGGTTTTGGTGATAATCTTTTTGCTGATTGGCGCTACAATAAAGATGGTAGTCCGAAAGCTGATTTTATTCTAAATAACCCGAATTATAGCGGTAGTATTTTGGTCGCTGGTAAAAACTTTGGCTCTGGTTCGAGTCGTGAACATGCAGCTTGGGCTATAGATGGATATGGCTTTAAGGTGGTGATATCCAGCTTCTTTGCTGATATTTTCAAGAATAATGCATTGAATAATGGCGTACTGCCTGTGGTAGTTTCTCCTGAGTTTTTAGCTGATATTTTAAGTGCAGCCGCTGAAAACCCTGCCATCACCCTCACCGTTGATCTTGAAAATCAAACCATTACAAACAACAATAATAGCAAATCAGAATCCTTCGAAATCAACGCATACAAAAAAGAATGTTTACTGAAAGGTTTAGATGATATTGATTACCTCCTCAGCAAAAAGGAGTTAATTGAAGCGTACGAACAATCGAGGGAGATTGTTTATTAATGTGCCGATGAGACTAATGTGCCAATGTGAATAATGTGAATAATG